>JAIDJZ010000320.1 GCA_029051965.1 Paramuribaculum sp.
GATCTCCACTCTCTCACACCCGCACTCGACTTCATGCACCGTCGCCGCTCATCTGAGCATTCATCCACTCTGATCCTCTCCGACGTCATGCATGAGACACTCCCTCCCAACCGCATCTATCAGGCAATCGCCGAACTGGTCCGCATAAGAAAGATCGACCGGCTGATAGGCATCGGCCCGGAATTCATGCGCAACTCACGCTACTTCGACCCCTCCGCAAGTTTCTATCCTGACACAACCTCTTTCCTGACATCAGTCTCACCGGGCGACTTCGAAAAGGAGCTGATTCTCATAAAAGGATCTCCCGCCTTCAACTTCGAACGGATTGTCGACATGCTCGAATCGCGTCAGCATGAAACAGTTCTCGAAGTGAACCTCGATGCCATTGTCCACAACTTCAATTTCTACAGATCGATGGTGCGACCGACAACAGGCATCGTCTGCATGGTCAAAGCCTCCGGCTACGGGGCCGGATCCTACGAGCTTGCCAAAACGCTCCAGAGTCAGGGAGCCACCTATCTCGCCGTTGCCGTCCTCGACGAAGGAGTCGACCTTCGCCGGGCCGGAATCACGATGCCGATCATGGTCCTCAACCCGAAGGTCGTCAACTACAGAACCCTTTTCGCCTACAACCTCGAACCGGAAATCTACTCGATCGAAGTGCTCGAAGAACTGATCCGCGAAGGAGAAAAATATGGCATCACAGACTATCCTGTCCACATAAAGCTCGACACCGGAATGCACCGTCTCGGCTTTCTCGAACATGACATTCCGGATCTGATCGACATTCTCCGCCGCCAGAAAGTCGTTCGTCCCGCCTCAGTCTTCAGCCATCTTTCCGTTGCCGACGAACCGGCCCAGGATGACTACACCATGATGCAGTTTGAAATCTTCGACCGATGCGCGACAATGCTCCAGAGCGGATTCCGCCACCACATCATGCGCCACATCCTCAATTCGACAGGCATAACCCGATTCCCGGAACATCAGCACGACCTGGTCCGGCTCGGAATCTGCCTCTACGGAATCCACACGATCGAAGACGGCTCGCAGAACGCACTGCGCCCCGTCTCCTCTCTCTCAACAACGATCATATCAATAAAAGAATGGGATAAAGGCACAACCATCGGCTACGGACGCCACGGACTCGTCACCAGGCCTTCGCGCATCGCAACCCTTCCCGTAGGATATGCCGACGGCATCAACCGCCATCTGGGCAACGGAAACATGAAAGTCTACATCAACGGAACTCTTTGCCCGACAATCGGCAATATATGCATGGATGCCTGCATGATCGACGTGACTGAAGCCGACTGCAAAGTCGGTGACCGTGTTGAAATCTTCGGCGACAACGTTCCGGTGGCTGACATCGCGAAAACCCTCGGCACGATCCCCTATGAGATCCTCACTTCAGTCTCATCGAGAGTCAAGCGCATCTATTATCGCGAATAACGCCTCCTGTCTGAAAACAGACACTGCCGCTCTCCTGAAACAGTCAGGGAGCGGCAGTTTATAAAAATAACCCGGTCAGACCGGTCAGCGGATTCTGTCGTAACTGCGGATCAGACGCTGGTCTTTCGCGATATTACGGAACGCCAGAAGCACGGCAACAAGAGCGAAGATAAGAAGCAACACTCCCCAGCCCCATGAAGTCGCGATACTGATGTCGGCTTCCGCGTCGACATAAGGAGTGACAATTGCATAAATCACCACACCGATTGTCGTCAGAATGAACACAGCACTCAGAGCTGTCATAAGTTTTTGCAGAGGATAGTTTCTGAAGGTAAAGATCGCGGCGACCATAGCTACAAGCGAAGCTCCGGTCGACAGGATCAGAGCAAGGAAATCACTAACGACAAGAGGCCTCATGAATGCCTGATGGGCTGTTTCGTCAAGAGCCGGCGCATAACCGAACGGGACGAAGAAAAAAGCGACCGTCAATCCGATTGCGATCAGCAGAAACAATGTTTGAATTCTTTGTAACATAATGGATGCATTAGTTTATGAACATCTTTGTATTTTCTATAAAAAAGAGGTGCACTGATATATGTCCGCACGTTTTATTCGATGGCGGGAACGGAGTGGATCGTCCGATCGGAGACACGTCCCTGTTATTATAACAATCATTCCGCCATTTATATTTCACAAAGAGAGAATAATCCAGTAATTTAACAATTAGTAATAGTTTTAACATGACTGAAACCCCATTAATCCTCATCTGCAACGATGACAGCGTCGACGCTCCAGGGCTTCGCAATCTCATCGAAGCCGTAGCCGGACTCGGCCATGTTGTCGCCGTAGCACCGGCAACACCCCAGTCCGGAAAGTCGTCGGCCATAACTGTCGACAAACCTCTGAGAATAGACCGCCGTCCCGACATCGGAGAAGCCGAAGTCTATGCTGTGACCGGAACTCCGGTCGACTGCGTCAAGCTCGCCATGCACACGGTGCTTTCCGGGAAAAAAGTCAGTGCCCTGCTCTCAGGCATCAACCACGGATCCAACGCAGGCAACTGCGTCATCTACTCCGGGACAATGGGAGCTGCCTTCGAAGCCTGCATGCTCGGCATTCCGGCAATAGGATTCTCTCTGCTTCATCATTCATGGGAGGCTGATTTCTCTCAATGCAAGCCGTTTGTCAGATCAATAACCGCCGCCGTCATCGCCCGAGGCCTTCCGAAGGGTATCTGCCTCAACGTCAACATTCCTGCACGCTGCGTCCCCAAAGGGATCAAAGTCGTCAGAGCCGGAGAAGGATACTGGACCGAAGAATATGTCGACTATAAAGATCCTCAGGGCCGTCCGTTCTACCTGCTGACAGGCCGCTACATCGACACCAACCCGGAATCAGACCAGACCGATTCATACTGGCTCGACCGGGACTATGTGACCGTCGTTCCGGTCCGTCCTGATCCCACTGCGACCGACACCCTCGAAGAGATCCGCGAAATCCTCGCCGACCGATAAGCAAAATCGGAGACTCGCTGTCAAGTGGGTCTCCGATTTCTTATCTGTGTCAGTTCCGTGGACCGGAGCCGGCTTGCGGTTCCGGATCGGATTATTCTTCGTACTTCTTGACGATCACGGTTGCGTTGTGGCCGCCGAAACCGAATGCGTTTGAGAGCGCCGCACGGACGGTACGTTCCTGAGCCTTGTTGAAGGTGAAGTTCAGATTATAGTCGATGTTTTCGTCGTCATCACCCTCTTCATGGTTGATAGTGGGCGGAACGATGTCGTTCTGAACGGCAAGGATGCTGAACATTGCTTCGAGAGCACCTGTCGCACCGAGAAGATGGCCGGTCATCGATTTTGTCGAACTGATGTTGAGCTTGTAGGCTGCATCTCCGAAAAGATCGACAATAGCCTTCACCTCGGAAACATCACCGACTGGAGTCGAGGTTCCGTGAACGTTGATGTAGTCGATATCCTCAGGTTTGAGGCCTGCGTCATCGAGAGCCATCTGCATCGAGAGTTTCGCTCCGAGACCTTCGGGGTGAGTGGCTGTGATGTGATGTGCATCGGCCGACATACCGCCGCCGACAACTTCAGCATAGATCTTGGCGCCACGGGCTTTTGCATGCTCAAGTTCCTCGAGAACGAGAACGACCGAACCTTCGCCGATCACGAATCCGTCGCGCGATTTGCTGAACGGACGCGATGCAGTTTCGGGGCTGTCATTGCGGGTCGAAAGAGCGTGCATCGAGTTGAAACCGCCCACACCTGCAGGGAATACAGCGGCTTCAGCTCCGCCGGTCACGAATGCGTCGGCTTTGCCAAGACGGATATAGTTGAAGGCGTCGATAATGGCGTTGTTCGACGACGCACATGCAGAAACCACGCCATAGTTGGGACCGTGGTAGCCATATTCCATCGAGATGTGACCCGAGGCAATATCGGCAATCATTTTCGGAATGAAGAAGGGATTATATTTCGGACCTTTTTCCTCGTTGAGGGCATAATAGCCGGCTTCCTCTTCAAATGTGTGCAGACCGCCGATACCTGCGGCCACGATAACTCCGATGCGATTACGGTCAACACCTTCGCTGGTTTCCAGACCGCTATCTTCAACTGCCTGACGGGCAGCGACAAGCGCATATTGAGCATAGAGGTCGAGCTGACGCAATTTGCGACGGTCAGTGATATGTTCCGATGCATTGAAGTTCTTGACCTCACATGCAAACTGAGTCTTAAATTTAGAAGCGTCGAAATGGGTAATGGGTCCGGCTCCGCTCTTACCTGCCTTGGCAGCTTCCCAGGTTGTGGGAACGTCGTTGCCCAGAGGAGTGATGGCACCCAGGCCGGTCACTACTACACGTTTTAATTCCATTTAGATTCAAGTGGTTCGTTAATATAAACTGGTAGGAGAGTTTTCTGTGCAAAGGTCAGACATCATCGCGCTGATCTTAGACTTATGGCGTGTCGGATCCGCGTGGTTCCAGCGACGCGATAAAATCAAAATATGCACGTCTCCGGTCATAGACAGAGACGTGCATTAAGAAGTCTTTGCGACTTATTTTTCAGCAGCTTCGATGAAAGCGACAGCGTCGCCTACAGTCTGAATGGTTTCGGCTTTTTCATCGGGGATGGTGATACCGAATTCCTTCTCAAATTCCATGATGAGCTCTACAGTATCAAGGCTGTCAGCGCCAAGGTCGGTAGTGAAAGATGCAGTTTCAGTTACTTCGTTTTCGTCTACGCCGAGTTTATCAACGATGATAGCTTTAACACGAGATGCAATTTCTGACATAATGTTGAGATTTAAAATTAATATTCAATTAGTTTTTGCGGTGCAAAGTAACTAATTTTATTGCAAATTTTCAAACTTTTAACCAACAAACCTACCGCTTATTAAAGATTTTTTAACTATCAGGACGCCAACCCGCAGCCCTGCCGCGTCAGTCCGTCGCCGAAACCTTCCCGATGATTTTTTTAATGATTTTTCGCCTTACAATGTGAACTTTCTGTTGTAATTTTGCATTACCATACTGTCGGCCGCCTGACAGCGGCCGCCAACCCATCCTTATTCATCCATCCAGCCAACTCTTTTTCATTCCAGATCCTCATGACCAGCCGCCTTCTCAAACTAACAGCCTGCGCTTCCGCCGCTCTTTTCGTTTTTTCCGCCTGTCAGGGTACAGCAATCGACAACACGACCTCCTCTGCGGCTGACTCGAAAGAATCCGCCGAACCCGAAGACTCCACTATTGTCAGCTTTCCGCTGAGCGAATCGGTCATGTCATCATCGGAAACCTACAGACTGACCGACAGCAAAGACTCGACGTTTGTCCGCTATATTGTGCTCTCGACCTCCGTACAGTGGCCTGAATCACTCGGCAAGTTCAAGATCGACAACCTGCGAGACTCGATAATCTCCACGACATTCGGACCTCAGGCTCCGAAAGAGATCAAAAAGGCAATCCGCCAGTCGGTAACCGGTCTTGCAAACTACGGACTGGATGATAATGCAGAAAAGATCGACACGGTTCCGGCAGCCGAAGAAGCAGGCCAGTATTACGTCACCCGCACCCTCCAGCTGATCGAATGCACACAGGAGACTGTCACATACTCCGCTACATTCGCAGAATACCTCGGCGGAGCCCATCCCAATTCGGGCGCGACACCGTTCAGCTTCATTCTTTCTTCCGACCGACCCGTCACATTCGACTTTCTCTTTCTCCCCGACGCAATGAAGACACTTCAGCCGATGATTCTCGAATCGATCGCGCTCTCAAAATCGATTTCTGTCGAGGAACTTCAGCAGGCTCTCCTGAACACTCCGGACGCTATAACCAACAATGTCTATCTCCTCAACGGCATGATAGCGTTCCACTACAATCCCTACGACATTCTCCCCTACTCCTACGGCCCGTCGGAAGCTTTCATCATGCCCGACGACATAGCGTCTCTTCTCACTCCCGAAGCAAAAAGACTCCTCATCGAGTGATCCGGGAGTCTGCCTCCGGCAGCCAGGATATTTCCGTGGAACGGATGAAATCCGGAAGAGGCGGCGATACGAAGGCGATACGAAAGCAAGCGGATGATTGACAACTCGCTAAAATTTCGTAACTTTGCGCCCAAAAATTTGTTATAGCAAGATGAAAGTACTTAAATTTGGCGGTACATCTGTGGGTACTGCCCAGCGCATCAAGAATGTAGCCGGACTCGTCACGGCTGAAAGCGGCAATCTTGTGGTGTTAAGCGCAATGTCCGGAACCACCAACCAGTTGCTGGAAATATATGACTATGTGGCTAAAAACAATCCGACCGGAGCCTCAGAAACCCTGGCCCGCCTCGGAGGCAAATATGCCGACGTGATCAACGAACTGTTCCCGGCCGACAGCCAGTGGCGCTCTGCGGCCGTCAAGGAAGTCGATGCGGCAATCGCGACAATCAAGGCTGAGATCGCCAGCCCGACAGGCGAACAGACGGAGAAAAACATCGTTTCATGCGGAGAGCTCATCTCCACCGCCCTGATGCTCAACTACATCCTGAGCCTCGGAAAGGACGCCCGAATGCTCCCGGCTCTTGACTACATGGTCATTGACGAAGCCGGCGAACCCGTTGCAAACGAAATTGCCCGCCGCCTCTCGGCACTTATGGAAAAGGTCGGCAAAGCTGACGTCTATATCACCCAGGGATTCATCTGCCGTAACATAGACGGCCAAATCGACAACCTCAAACGCGGCGGCAGCGACTACACCGCCTCCCTCGTAGGTGCGGCCTTAGGTGTCGACGAGATCCAGATCTGGACTGACATCGACGGGATGCACAACAACGATCCCCGTTTCGTCGAGAAAACAGCCCCCGTGCGCAATCTCCATTTCGAAGAAGCTGCCGAACTGGCTTATTTCGGAGCCAAGATCCTCCATCCGACCTGCATACTCCCGGCCAAACTTGCCAACATACCAGTCCGGCTCCTCAACACAATGGAACCGACTGCTGAAGGAACGCTCATCAACAACGCGACCCCCGACCACACGATCAAAGCCGTGGCTGCAAAAGACAACATCACCGCGATCAAGATCAAAAGCAGCCGAATGCTGCTCGCCTACGGCTTTCTGAGCCGCGTCTTTGAGGTTTTCGAACGCTACCACACTTCCATCGACATGGTCGTGACCTCTGAAGTCGGCGTCTCTGTCACCATCGACAACGAACAGCACCTTCCCGAGATCCTCGCCGAACTCAAGAAACTCGGAACAATCACAGTCGACAGAGACATGGTGATCATCTGTGTTGTCGGCGACCTCGAATGGAACAACCGCGGATTCGAAGCTGCCGTTGTCAACGCTCTGAAGGACATTCCCGTCAGAATGATTTCCTACGGAGGCAGCAACTACAACATCTCGCTACTTGTCAGGAAATCAGACAAAATCAAAGCTCTTTCGCTGCTGAGCGAGTTCCTTTTCAACTGACCGCACACTCTCCCCACAACCCTCTAAAAAAGAAGCATAATATATGACAACGCAAAATGCCGAAAAAATAATGTCATCGGCCACGACCGTCGGGACTCCATTCTACTTCTACGACATGGAGCTGCTCCGGCAGACGGTTGCCGCAGCGCGTGCGGCGGCAGCCAACCCAATGTTCCGGATCCACTATGCGATGAAGGCCAATGTCGAAATTCCGGTCCTCGAAGTCATGCGCGAAGCCGGATTCGGAATCGACACCGTCAGCGGAGGCGAGATCAGCCGTGCTGTCGACTGTGGATTCGACCCGGCCAGAATTGTGTTTGCCGGGGTTGGAAAGAGCGACGCCGAAATTGATCTGGCGATAGAAAAGGGCATCGGGTGTTTCAATGTCGAATCAATCGAGGAGCTTGAGGTTATTGCCGGCCGCGCACGGGTTCTCGGCAAAAAAGCCCGCGTGGCACTGAGAGTCAATCCCAACATCGATGCCCATACCCACCACTATATCACTACCGGTCTGGCGGAGAACAAATTCGGAATCGCTCTCGAAATGCTTGACCGTGCTATCGACATCGCAACCGCATCGGACGACATCGATTTCCGTGGACTTCACTTCCACATCGGCTCGCAGATCACGACTCTACGCCCGTTTGAAATCCTTTCGGAGAGAATCAACGACCTGCAGGACCGCTACGAAAGCCGCGGCATCAGATTCGCGACAATCAATGTCGGCGGAGGCCTCGGAATCGACTACGAAAATCCCGATACCAACCCGATTCCCGACTTCGAAGGCTATTTCTCAACATTCAGCAAATGTCTGCGAATACGCGAAGGCCAGGAAATCCATTTCGAACTTGGCCGCTCGATGGTCGGACAGTGCGCCTCGCTCATCACCCGCGTGCTCTATGTCAAGCACGGTCTCGAGAAACAGTTTGCCATTATCGACGCCGGTTTCACCGATCTGATCCGTCCGGCTCTCTACGAGGCACGGCATCTGATCGAAAACCTGACTTCCGATGCGACAGAAACAGCCATCTACGACGTTGTCGGTCCGATCTGCGAGTCATCCGACGTTTTCGATAAAGACACAACTCTTCCCATCACATCCCGCGGCGATCTGCTGGCCCTTCGCTCGGCCGGCGCCTATGGATCGGTAATGGCGATGCAGTACAACTGCCGCAGCCTCCCCCGCTCGGTATTCTCCGAATAATCCCTCCAAAATAACAAACGTCAGCGAGGACGGTGTCTCAGAATCCATTGGATTCCGAACACCGTCCTCGCTGATAAGAGCCGGTTCCCCAATATTTGTTAATGCTGGGGTCGCATATCTCTGAGTGATTTTTGTCTTGTGATGAAGGAG
>JAIDJZ010000321.1 GCA_029051965.1 Paramuribaculum sp.
AATGCAACCGCATTGCTCCCTCACTGCGCGAACACATCTGCACGACGCTTGACCGCCCCAGCGTTAACAAATATTGGGGAACCGGCTCTTACCGGCCGATATTCTTGCTTAGCTCGAGCATGCGTTCGATCGGGCGGCGTGCGCTCTCCATCAGCTGCTCGTCAACGATGATCTCCGGAAGTTCGTAGAACAGGCAATTATAAAGCTTCTGAAGCGTGTTGAGCTTCATATATGAGCAATCGTTGCATCCGCAGGTAGAATCGGCAGGAGGGGCCGGTATAAACGTTTTTTCGGGACATTGTTTCTGCAGTTCATGAATGATGCCGCTCTCTGTGGCCACGATGAAACTGCCGGCCTCCGACTCAACGGCATATTTCAGCAACACGGCTGTCGATCCGACCTTGTCGGCGATCAGCTGAAGCGGCTTCTTGCATTCGGGATGAACTAGCAGTTTTGCCTCCGGATGAGCTTTCTTAAGCTCCATGATCTTCTCAAGCGAGAAACGCTCATGAACGTGACAGGCACCGTCCCAGATCTCCATCTTGCGCCCGGTCATCGAGCTTATGTATTCGCCGAGATTACGGTCGGGACCGAATATGATTTTTTCGTCTGCAGGAAGAGACTCGACAATCTTGAGAGCATTGCCGGAAGTGACCAGAATGTCGGTGAGAGATTTCACACGGGCAGTCGTGTTGACATAGCTGATGACCGTGTGTCCGGGACGCTCTCTGATGAATTTTTCATATTCGTCGGCCGGGCAAGAATCGGCAAGCGAACAACCGGCATTGAGATCCGGAATGATCACCTTTTTGTCAGGGCATAGGATTTTGGCGGTCTCGCCCATGAAATGAACCCCACACATCACAATGATCTTCGCTTCGGTCCGGGCTGCGATCTGTGCAAGCGCAAGAGAGTCGCCGATGAAATCGGCGATGTCCTGGATCTCGCCTTTCTGATAGTAGTGGGCCATGATGATGGCGTCTTTCTCCTTTTTCAGTTTCAGAATGGCTTCTTTGAGATCTGTCACATCTTCGGGGACAGGAGCGTCAACGTACCCTTTATCGACATTCATTTCTATATTATTTAGGTTTTAGTTTTTTAAATTTTTACTTTAATAAGAATAATAAGTGGTGTCAATAGCTGTGATAACTTTTCAGTCGTTTACTTGATTTTTAAGTTATTAAACCGGGGTTATCTGGTTATTGAACGGTTACTGACACATTAGTTTTTTAAGCATCAGTCGTTTATGAGCGTTATCAACATAGTGTCAATAATGTGCAAAGTTAATAACTTTAATCCACATAGAGCGTTAATAACCCTATAAAATTGACCTAAGAACTCGCTTCAAATTCATGGGCTTAATTTCATTGTTTATCGCAGAATCCGTATATACGGGATGTAGCTCCATATATGCAAGATTTGTTATGAAATTCTTCTGAATTGTTATTGAACGTTATCAACATAGTTTTCAACACGTTTTTGATCGGATTTGTTCTGCCGTTTTCTTGATCTTCGTAACTGCCTGAAAACGGTAATTGTTTATGAAAATTTCTGTAGACAGGGATTGCTTTCGCAGAGGGTTATCAAACAGGTTTTCTACCCTTTATCAACATGTTTTGTTTTTGTATTACAGCGTGTTGCCAACGTTATTGACACTGTGTTGAAAACATTGTCAACACACGTTTTATAACCTTTTCAAAATAAAAAAGCAGCCGCCGGAATCAAATCGCGACGGCTGTAGGCTGACTGTGTTTGGAAAATGTCGGAATCCGGTGTCTATTCCTTGATTCCGTAGGCGAGATCGCCTGCATCTCCGAGACCGGGAACAATGTAGGAGTGGGAATTGATTTCCGCATCGATCGCACCGATCCAGACTGTCGTCTTGTCGGCAGGCATGGTTTCCTGAAGATAGTCGACTGCTTTCTGCGACGCGATGACCGATGCGACATGGATCTTTGCGGGAGTGCCTTTGGTGAGAAGCGCACGGTAGCTAAGTTCCATCGAAGCTCCGGTGGCAAGCATCGGGTCGACAAGAATCAGAGTCTTTCCATCGAGATTAGGCGAAGCGATGTATTCGATGAAAACGTCGAAATTTTCCTTCTCCTTATACTTTCTGTATGCCGAGACAAACGCGTTCTGAGCGTGGTCGAAATAGTCGAGAAAACCCTGGTGGAATGGAATGCCGGCGCGGAAAATAGTTGCAAGCACGATGTCTTCGCTTAAGATCTGGCTTTTGCACGGGGCAAGAGGGGTGTCGATAGTGACGGTTTCGTAGGCCACCCGCTTGCTGATTTCGTAGGCCATGATTTCGCCGATGCGCTGGAGATTGCGGCGAAAACGGAGCATGTCGTTTTGCACATTGATGTCGCGTAGTTCGGTCATGTACTGGCTGACGAGCGAGGGCTGGTCGGCAAAATTGATGATTTCCATATCTGTAGGACTGATGTTTTTTTAGGAGTAACAAATAAGTGGTACAAATATATCAAGAATATTTGATGAAAAAAACAATTGTTATCGACAATTCTCTGTCAGCTTTTCTTCATTTTGTTTTCGCAGGAATCAGTTTTTTTAACATCATCGACTGACGCAGTTCGGCAATAATGAGTTAAATTTGTAAACTACTCTTTTAATAAATTATAGAAATATCATGGCAAAACAGATTCGTCACGCCGGTTTTGTGACCAGGCTGGAATTTTCAAATACTCACTACATGGCACTTCAGTTGCCGACCGACATGTTTTATGTCTCGGTAGCTAATAAACTGATACCCGTAATTAAGAAATCACTCAGAGAGGATGTCCGTGTGACCGACACTGTCGCTAAGCAGATTGCTTTGAGACTTACCTGCTATCTCGAGGATCTCGTGGCAGGGACGGGTGTATGGGCGGCTTTTGTCCGTCTCTGCAAGCAAAAATACGGCTACGGTCTTCCTTTCTATAAGGAGGAGTCGGAAGAATGTCTGGCCGGCGAGCCGACCGAGGCCGGAATTTCGTTCCTGCTGTGGAGCGATCTGAATCTTCTGAATCCGCAGACTGTCCTTGTTCCGCTGACGCAGCGCATAATTGAACTTGCCGGCGAGCTTTACCCCATTCTGATCTCGGCCTATGAGAATGCTCCCGAAACGGAGATGATGGCGAAGATCCATCCCGACCAGCCGATGCCTGTGGTCTATCAGGTCCGCAATCTTTGCTACTGGCTGCTCTCCGGATCTTACCTGACAGGACTCCACGATCCTATGAGAATCATGGATATGGCCGGACATTTCTTTTCGACGACAATGGCTTCGAAAGGAGGAGCAGCTCCCGACTTCAATAAAATCAGATATGCCGTAGACTCATATATTCCTTTCAATGTCAAGATCGGGCCTCTCGGTCTGTTGCCCCAGGAATGGCTTGCGGCAATGATGGAGTGTCGCGGCTGTGAGGATGATGCAAGATTCGCTGACACGGTCAGGGAACTTCGTTCGATCCCCTATTCCTTCTATCTGATCAAGGAGATCTCTCCGGAAAAGGCAGTCGTGGAAAATTTCGATGGAAAAGAGATTACTCTTTCGCCTCTGACCATGCCGGAAGGTGTTTTCCCTTCATATATGAAGGAGGACACAGTTTCGTATGCTTCGATCATCTATTTCGAGAAATCATGGATAATCAATGGTGTCGCTGTCAACACTCTGGAGCGCGAAGTGTTTGAAAATGCCCGCAAGGAGTGGAAAGGAATCACTGAAGATGCCGGAAAACAGTTCGAAGAACAGCTTAAGAAAAACAACGGCAGCCGGATCGGAGTCTGCTCTTCGATCGACGAATATCAGAAGATCTTCGGTATCGGCGATGATCAGCTGACCGATGCTCAGAAGAAAATGAAATCGGAGCTCCGGAATTGCAAAAACATTCTCTATTTCATCAATTCCGGTCTCCATGTCGAGATTCTTCCCGATCTGGGCGACTGCATCTCGATTCCCGGAAATGAATTCTATTCTTCAAAAGGTGCCAAGGAGCTGATAATGGTGTTCGACAAGACTCTTGCGTCGGAAGAATTCCGCGAATATATAGTAGAAAACAAACTGATACCCGCCGCCCGTCTGAAAACATCCAACAGTGAGATCGACGGCCACGCTCTGTTGCAGGACAATCTCCCCTTCTTTATTGACAATATCAAGGAGGGTAACATCGATTTCGTTGTTGATCCGCTCCGCGCTCAGAAATATTCGGTCTGAACGGCCTGAAGATCTGAGAATCGATCTGACCTAAAAAAATAGGGTGCTGTGTCAAAATTCAAAATTCTGACACAGCACCTGTTATTTTCTGCCGGATGGCGAGGATGCTGTCAGAATGGTTCAGACGGTAGAAGCATGAGGGTGAGGGTGATGGGAGTTGACTGGCGTCAGTGACCGACCCCGAATCCCTCAGGCGACGACCCGGATGAGCCATTATGACACACCCTCCTTTTTTTTAGTTCGTTTTTGAATTTAAATCCAAACATTCTCTTAGATTTGATGGTTATTGTCCGGCTGAGACGCGATTGTTGAAAATGGTCCTTTATTTCCTCTCTGGAGACGTATTTTTGCATTCGGATAAAGAAACCTATTGGAATGGACCTCACACTCTCTCCTGACACAGTAAAAAGCCTTATGTGGCTTCTTGTAATGCTGTTTACCGACTATGTCTCGGTGATTACCGCCGTGCTCATCGATCTGCGCAGTGCGATCATGAAAGCCCGACGCGAAAACCGTCCGCGTACGTCGAGCGGCTATCGCCGGACTGTCGAAAAGACCTCGCGTTATCTGACGACACTGATCGCGCTGACTATTATAGACGCCATGATCGTCGGAGCAGCCCTGTTGTTCCGCTCCACGATGGGATGGAGTGTTCCGGTTTTTCCGCTGTTCACCACCATAGGAGCCGTGGGGCTTGCTCTGATCGAAGGCAAGAGCGTCATGGAAAACACTCAGCGGCGGTCTGATTTCACGTCGACGGCATCGAGCGCTTCGGATTTTCTGTCAGACAAAGAAATTGTTCGTCTTGTTGAATCCTTGCGATTGCTGATCGGAAATGCTCTTCCCCGCAGTCCGGACGATGAAGGGGAATAAAAAGCAGATTCCCCGCGGTAGGAAAAACCGCAGGGAATCCGTGAATTATAGTCTGTCAGTTCTAAAAATTAGAGCTGGGGACCGGCAGCTACGAGAGCCTGACCGGCAGGATTGTTTTCAAACTTCTTGAAGTTGTTGATGAACATTTCAGCAAGTTTGGTTGCTTTTGCAGTCCATTCTTCGGGGTTAGCGTAAGTGTCGCGCGGATCGAGGATCTTGGGATCAACACCCGGAAGTTCGGTCGGTACGGTGAAGTCGAAGATCGGGAGCTGCTTGGTGGGAGCAGACAGGATAGCGCCGTCGAGGATAGCGTCGATGATGCCGCGGGTATCCTTGATAGAGATACGTTTGCCTGTTCCGTTCCAGCCAGTGTTCACGAGATAAGCCTTTGCGCCGCTCTTTTCCATCTTCTTGACGAGTTCTTCGGCATATTTGGTGGGGTGGAGCGAAAGGAATGCAGCACCGAAGCAAGCCGAGAAAGTCGGAGTCGGTTCAGTGATACCGCGTTCAGTACCGGCGAGTTTCGAAGTGAAGCCCGAGAGGAAGTAGTACTTGGTCTGTTCGGGGTTGAGGATCGAAACGGGAGGAAGCACACCGAATGCGTCGGCCGAAAGGAAGATCACATTCTTGGCGGCAGGACCGCGAGAAGGCTTCACGATGTTCTTGATGTGGTCGATCGGGTAAGAAACGCGGGTGTTTTCAGTGACAGATTTGTCAGTGAAGTCGATCTTGCCGTTTTCGTCAACAGTAACGTTTTCGAGAAGAGCGTCGCGGGTGATGGCGTTGAAGATATCGGGTTCAGACTCTTTGTCGAGGTTGATGACCTTAGCGTAGCAGCCGCCTTCGAAGTTGAACACTCCGTTGTCGTCCCAGCCGTGTTCGTCGTCACCGATGAGCAGACGTTTGGGGTCGGTCGAAAGAGTAGTCTTGCCGGTTCCGGAGAGACCGAAGAAGATAGCTGTGTTTTCGCCTTCCTTGTCAGTGTTGGCAGAGCAGTGCATCGAAGCCATGCCGCGGAGGGGAAGATAGTAGTTCATGATCGAGAACATACCTTTCTTCATTTCGCCGCCGTACCATGTGTTGATGATGAGCTGCATGCGCTGTGTCAGGTTGAAGGCAACGCAGGTTTCAGAGTTGATTCCGAGTTCTTTCCAGTTTTCAACTTTAGCTTTCGAAGCGTTGAGAACAACGAAGTCGGGAGTGAAATCCTTGAGCTCTTCTTCAGTCGGACGGATGAACATGTTGGTCACGAAGTGAGCCTGCCATGCTACTTCCATAACGAAACGAACGGCCAGACGGGTGTCGGGGTTAGTACCGCAGAAAGCGTCGACTACATAGAGAGTCTTGTCGGAAAGTTCCTTGTCGGCAATTGCCTTGAGCGCATCCCACGCAGCGGGAGTGATAGGCTTGTTGTCGTTTTTGTATTCTTCAGAAGTCCACCAGATAGTGTCTTTTGAAGTCTCGTCCATCACAAAGAATTTGTCTTTGGGCGAACGGCCGGTGTAGATACCGGTCATTACGTTGACAGCACCAAGCTCGGTGTTCTGGCCTTTTTCGTAGCCGGTCAGTTCGGGGTTGGTTTCGTCAATGAAAAGCTGATCCCAGCTGGGATTGTGGACCACCTTTGCGCCGGTGATGCCATACTGAGAAAGATCAATAGTGCTCATTTGAATTGAAGACTTGAAATATAAATGGTTAATAAGTTGCAATTCTATTAACAAGCAACGGATTCAAAAGTTGGTGACTCCGTCGGATGCTTGCATATCAACTGCAAAGATACTTACTTTTTTGAAATAAGACAACAAATAAAGATAAATTAAGGAAATATTTCCGTATTGCTTATTTTTATTGAAAATAAACCTGATCTTTCCGTCAGGTTTCCCACCAATTTGTGTTTCGCTAAAGGCAACATATGTGTCGGCCTATTAACCACAAAAATTTGTTAACCTGCAACAACGGCAGCCTCTTAAAAATTAAAAATAATTAAAAAGAACACCCACTAATTGTCAAAGCAAAACTTTGCTATTAATTTTGCCATAGTTCAAAGTCACGGACACATCAGCCTGCCGCGTTGACTTTGTTTTCCCTATGTCTGGAATCCGCCAATCATAATTGTCCAGGGAAATAAGCTGCGTTATCATTCACTCCAGGTTTATATGACACGCTAACGGGTCGGAGCGAACGATGCTTATTTTGAGGACAAAGGCGCTTGGCGGTGCCTCAGGCAGCAAGGTAAGCATGGCAAGTTCCGACCTTTTTCAATTTATAAATGAGTGAAATTTTCATTGGCTCGCTGATCAGAGCCGAACTTCAGCGTCAGGAAAGAACAACCGTATGGTTTGCTAAAAAACTTGGATGTAACCGGACGAACGCCTATAAAATCTTCAACCGGCGAAGCATTGACACCGATCTGCTGCTACGAATCTCACGCATCCTCAACCGAAACTTCTTTGAAGTCTACACCGACCTCCTTGCCGACTGAACCGCCAGAACATCGATACTATCCAACCTCCTCAACCTCCTAAAACCCAGTGACGACTATGAAAAAAGCAGTCATCTACACCCGCACCGGCGACTCCGGAACGACATCGCTCGTCGGCGGAAAACGCGCCCTCAAACACTCCGACCGCATCGAAGCCTACGGAACACTCGACGAACTCAACTCAGCCATAGGACTCATAACCGCATCAACCGACCTGCAGGCCGCAGACCGGAAATTCCTGACAGACGTACAATCGCGCCTTTTCGACATCGGATCCCATCTGGCGTGTCCGCCCGACGGAGAATTCCAGCTGCCGACCGGACTGACAGCAGAAACACTCTCGGCTATCGAAAATGAAATCGACCGCCTCGACTCGAAACTGCCGCGTCTCGACAGCTTCGTTCTCCCGGCAGGAAGCGAACTGGCAGCCCGTTGCCACATGGCCCGCACCATCTGCCGACGCGCCGAACGACGCATAACAGCCCTGAACGAAACCGAACCCGTCGGCAACGACATCCTCGCCTACATAAACCGGCTCTCGGACTATCTCTTCACACTTGCCCGACACTCGAACATCTCGCAGGGCAAACCCGAAATCTTCTGGAGCAAGAAATAGATACCACAAAAACTCACATTTATAAGAAACCGTTTATAAGACTTTTTTACAATAAAACCTCCAAAAGAATTGTTAGAAAGAAATAAATGTGTACTTTTGCGGCACTAATTCCACAACAAGCCACGAAAAATAAAAAAATATAAAACATAACTTACTATGTATTGGACGCTTGAACTCGCGTCGAAGCTTGAAGACGCTCCCTGGCCTGCAACACGAGAAGAGCTCATTGACTATGCCATGCGCTCCGGGGCCCCGATGGAAGTGATTGAAAACCTCCAGGAAATGGAGGACGAGGGCGAAACCTACGAATGCATCGAAGACATCTGGCCCGACTACCCCTCCAAAGAAGACTTCTTCTTCGACGAAGAGGAATACTGAGCAATAAAATTTACATAAACACCTGATAATCAATGGCTAAGAAATAAATAATTTTCTTGGCCATTGCTATTTTATCCCGTTTTACCCTATAGTTTTCTTGGCTAAATTACGTTTTCTTGGCCAGCATCAGCAGTATTCTTGGCTAAATTCCGACAGTCCTCGGAGGTTTGTGAGTACCGGCTGGGTAATAATAACA
>JAIDJZ010000322.1 GCA_029051965.1 Paramuribaculum sp.
CATTTCTTCCTGTCTCGTGGGCGCGGAGTTGTGTATAAGTGACAGGATCAAGTAGATCGAGGTCATAGTCGAGTTTGGCTGTCATCTCCCCTTTGATTCCGTGGGGTTTTGTCAGCTGTCCGAGGCGGATCAGATCGTTTGAGTGTCGCATCTGGCTGATGTTCGTTGGTGGTTTGGAAGGGTCTCCTTCCGATTTATTTCCTTTTCTTTTTCTTTCCGGCAGGCTTTGCGGGGTCGAGGATGGCGCGCAGGCGGACTTCCTCCGGATCGAGACGGAATTCTCCGTGGGAGAGGACGGCAAGATCATTGAATACACGGCGGTCGTCGGCAGCCTCCGGGTTGAAGCCAGTCATCAGTTTCTTCATCTGATAGGCTATGAGGCGTACAAATTCGTCGCGTTCTTCTGACGGCTCCATTTCGCATGCGCGGGCTATCATTTCTTCGATTGTTCGGCCATAATGGCGGAAGCGCATGGATGAAGATGTGTAGGCAACCGTTTCCGGACGAGAATAGAGATTCTCCTCACTGATCACTTCGCAGGGGAAGTCGATGTCGAGCTGAAAGCCTGACATGATCATGAGGTGGTCCCAGAGTTTGTGGTTGTATTCGGCCGGAGCAGTTTTCAGTTCGGGAAATAGGGTCGCCATAGTGGCCAGAATCGAATAAGCGCAGCGGGTGCGTTCTTCGCGGTCGGGTATTGTGACGCAGTAGTCGACCATGTTCTGGATGTTGCGGCCATATTCGGGAAGGGGCAGCGGCTTGAGTTGGGTGTTGTATGTCAGCATATTCTGGCTGTTGGTTTCAGAAATAATATCCGTGTGCCGAGTCAGAGAGGAAAACTCAGGCGATTCCTAAAATAAGACCCCAAAATTACAAGAAAATTTTCTATTGGCCAATTTTCTTTCTGCGATGCCAATTATTTAAGAAATTTTATCGGACAGACGAACGGTGTGCCGCTATTCGAGTAGCGGCACACCGTTTCAGTCGGTATTCTGATGATTTGCAGAGATCGTGGATTACATGTTCATGCCGCCGTCGACCTGAATGACCTGGCCGGTGACGTAGCTCGACATGTCGGAAGCGAGGAAAGTTGCGACATTTGCGATGTCTTCAACCTGTCCGCCACGGCGAAGGGGAATTTTTGAAACCCACTCAGTGCGAACGTTGTCGGGGAGTGCGGCTGTCATGGCTGTCTCGATGAAGCCAGGGGCGATGGCGTTGGCGCGGATGCCGCGTGAGCCAACTTCCTGAGCGATGCTCTTTGCAAGAGCGATGAGGCCGGCTTTTGAGGCAGCGTAGTTGGACTGACCGGCGTTGCCGTGCACGCCGACAACAGATGCCATGTTGATGATGCTGCCCGAACGCTGACGCATCATGATCGGGAGAGTGGCATGGATGAAGTTGAAGGCGCTTTTGAGGTTGACAGCGATGACTGCATCCCACTGCTGTTCGGTCATTCGCATCATCAGGCCGTCTTTAGTAATGCCGGCGTTGTTGACGAGAATGTCGATGCGGCCGAATTCTTCTTTAACCTGATTGACTACTTCTTCAGTCTGTGCAAAGTCAGCGGCGTTCGATGCATATCCTTTTGCTTTTACGCCGAAAGCGGCTATTTCCGCTTCAGTCTGTTTGCCATTTTCATCGATGACAAGGTCAGTGAAAGCTACGTTTGCTCCCTCTTCAGCGAATTTGAGTGCGAGTGCTTTTCCGATGCCACGGGCAGCTCCGGTGATGAGGGCGGTTTTTCCTTCGAGTAATTTCATTGGTGTTATTGTTTTGATTGATTATTGGAGTGGGCGGCAGTTACGCCGGTAACCACAAAATCTGTTAGATTCTGAATGTATCTGACCGACATGTCCGGATCGCAGTCCGAATCTTCGACCGGCGGATAGTAGGCTGATCCGATGATCCATGAGACGAGTGACGGCAGCCGCGAGGCCTGAGCCAGATCGAATTCGCCCGATTCCACTCCCTGTCGGAGAAGTTCGCCGAAGAGTTCGCGCTCTTTGTCGAACGCGATGCGGTAGATCTTGGAAAGGCGTTTATGGTCGCGCATCAGAAGTCGTCTGTAGCCTTCATGACGGGGCGATGACTGGTGGATTATGTCGAACAGTTCGAAAAGATAGTTTCTCAGTTTGTCGACAGATGACATTTCTGTCGAGTAGACAATCTTCTTCAGGCGGTCAATGATCTGATTGCTTTGCTGCTCTACGACAGCGTTGTAGATCTCGCGTTTGTTCTTGAAGTAGGTGTAGATTGTCCGCCGCCCCTTCTCGGAGGCGGCAGCAATGTCGTTCATAGTGGTGTTTTCGACACCTTTGTAGGCGAACAGTTGTTTTGCTACTTCAATGAGTCGTTCTCGAGTCTTGCTTACCATAAATGTCGGGAGTGCAATAGTCAGTATTGACCGCATGTTTCGTGTCGCGAAATTACTCAATTTTTTTTTGAAAACTCTAAATTTTATTAATTTTTTACATCCTGCACATGAAAAATGAGTAATTTCGTAATCGACTATTTAAAATCGACGTGGCCTCTGCGGGCCATAAGGTTGAGTTGCGTCATTATGAGAAAATACAAACAACCCCACGACATGCGTCCGTTGCTTTATCCGTTAATACTCTTTCTGTTTCTTCCGTTTCTGGCAAAAGCGGAAGAGACAGGTCCTTATGTGTCTAAGCTGCCTTCGATTCCGGCAAAGGATGTCGGTATATATATCGAGGATCTGCGTACGGGCGATGTCATTCTCGATGTCAATGGAGAGAAGCTGTTTACTCCCGCGTCGGTGACAAAGCTCGTTACGACGAGCACGGCTCTCAACA
This sequence comes from Paramuribaculum sp., assembly GCA_029051965.1. Taxonomy (GTDB): domain Bacteria; phylum Bacteroidota; class Bacteroidia; order Bacteroidales; family Muribaculaceae; genus Paramuribaculum. The sequence continues at coordinate 2,820 of JAIDJZ010000322.1, forward strand.
CATCATCTCCTGCGGCGCGGTTCACTACCGATATTGTTGCTCAAGGCGAGATTTCAGGCGGAACGCTTGACGGCAATCTCGTCATCAAGGCTTGTGGCGACCCGACAATTGAGTCGAAGCATTTTCCTAAAAACAAAGGTTTTGCCGATGCAATTGCTGCGGCTGTTAAAAAAGCTGGCATTGAGAAGATAACGGGAACTGTTGTGGCGCGCTACCGTCAGGAGTATGAGCAGCCCACGCCTGCCGGATGGATGGACGAGGATCTGATTCATCCCTACGGAACGGAATTTCATGCGGCCAACTATGCGGATAACCTTGTTTCGGTTTCGATGCCTTCCGGACGAACCTCTCCCGAGACTCCGGGGCTTGTCGTGAACCGGACAGGACGCAACCGTCGCCAGAGAGGTTCGAAAGCTGTCGAGCTGACTTCGTCGATGCAGATTGCCAATCCGCTTCCGGAAGCGACGATGTGTCAGGCTGTCAGGAATGCTCTTGAGCGAGCCGGGGTGACTGTCGGAAAGAATCCTGTGGCCGACAATGGGCCTTCAAAGACGGTCTATTCCCACAAATCTCCGACTATGATCGAGATCATTACGAGTCTGATGTATAGAAGCGACAATCTGATGGCTGAAGGAATACTTCGGTCTACAGCTCCGGGAAAGACCCGTCAGCAGGCAGTCGGCCGTGAGCTTGACATGTGGGACAGCAAGGGGATCGATATTACCGGAATCGTTATCGAGGACGGCAGCGGATTGAGCCGTAACAATAAGATGTCGCCCTATTTTCTTGCGGAAGTACTCGACTGGATGAGGATTCATAAGAATCCCAATAACCAGTATGTCAATATTTTCCCGGTTGCAGGCCGTTCGGGCACTATGAGAGGCTTTCTTAAGGGAACCGCTCTGGAGGGAAAGATTGTCGCCAAGACGGGAAGCATGAGAAACGTGCAGTGCTATGCCGGATTCAAGATTGACGATGACGGCC
>JAIDJZ010000323.1 GCA_029051965.1 Paramuribaculum sp.
AACGCGTAAGATCGTCGGCAGCGTGATTTGTGTATAAGAGACATATAATATAATGGTATCAGTTGATGCACTTACAGTTGAATTCGGTGGCACCACCTTATTCAAGGACATTTCCTTCGTAATCAACCCTAAAGACCGTATAGCCCTTATGGGCAAGAACGGGGCCGGAAAAAGTACGTTGCTGAAGATTCTGGCTGGAGTGCGACAACCCAGTCGAGGCAGTGTCTCGGTGCCCAAAGACTGCACGATCTGCTATCTGCCGCAACACATGATGACAGATGATCACCGCACAGTTTTTGAAGAGGCTTCGCAGGCTTTCGCGCATCTCAAGGAAATGGAAGCAGAAATAGATGCCTTGAATCAGGAATTGGCCACACGCACCGATTACGAAAGCGACTCATATATGTCACTGATCGAGAAGGTGGCTACGGTGAGTGAGAAATTCTATGCCATCGACATGACCCACTTCGAGGAAGATGTCGAGAAGGCTCTTCTCGGACTTGGATTCAAACGCAGCGATTTCTCTCGTCCGACTTCCGAGTTCTCAGGAGGGTGGCGCATGCGTATTGAACTGGCCAAGCTGCTGTTGCAGAATCCCGATGTGCTGCTGCTCGATGAGCCGACCAACCATCTCGACATCGAGTCGGTGGGCTGGCTCGAGGATTTTATCATGAACAGTCCTATGGCCGTAGTAGTGATCAGCCACGACCGGCGGTTTATCGACAATATCACGACACGCACAATTGAAGTGACTATGGGTCGGATCTATGACTACAAGGCCAACTACAGCCACTATCTTGAGTTGCGCCGCGAACGCCGCCAGCAACAGCAAAAGCAGTTCGACGACCAACAGAAACAGATTGCCGAGGCTCGCGAATTTATCGAACGTTTCAAAGGCACATACTCCAAGACCTACCAGGTGCAGAGCAAGGTAAAGTGGCTCGAAAAGCTCGATATCGTAGAGGTTGATGAGGAAGACACGTCTGCTTTACGTCTTAAATTCCCACCTTGTCCACGCAGTGGCAGCTACCCGGTCATAGCCGACGGGGTCGGCAAGAGCTACGATGGGAAGCCTGTGTTCGCCGGGGCGACATTTATGATTGAGCGCGGCGACAAAGTGGCTTTCGCTGGCCGCAACGGCGAAGGAAAATCCACTATGGTCAAAGCTATTATGCGAGAGATTGATTTCAACGGATCGCTCGCACTGGGCCACAACGTCAAGATTGGTTACTTTGCCCAGAACAGTGCCTCGCTGCTCGACGGCGAGCTGACGGTGTTCCAGACTATCGACGATATAGCCGTGGGCGACGTACGCCTGAAGATTCGCGACCTTTTAGGTGCTTTTATGTTTGGCGGAGAAGAAAACCAGAAAAAGGTAAAGGTCCTATCCGGTGGCGAACGCGTGCGCCTATGTCTGATAAAGCTGCTGCTTGAACCGGTCAATCTGCTGATTCTCGATGAGCCGACGAATCATCTCGACCTTAAGACAAAGGATATTCTGAAACAGGCACTGCGAGACTTCGACGGCACTCTTATACTTGTGAGCCACGACCGCGACTTCCTCGATGGTCTAGTCACGAAAGTATATGAATTCGGCGACGGCCGTGTGCGCGAGCATCTTTGCGGTATCAACGAATTTCTCGAAAATGTAAAAAAACGGGCTGAAGCCGAAAAATAATAACAAAGACCGTTTTCCTCATCCGACGGACCGCCGACAAAACCTGATCTTCCGGAATTATGGCAGAACCTAAGACGATCCTCAACATTACCCGTCGCAATGAATTTCGCGAATGGCTCACAAGATTCAGCACTGTCGAAAAGGAGTGCTGGATAGCAGTGAAGCGTGGCAAGACTCCGCCGGACGACAGACTGTGGTATCTCGATGCCGTTGAGGAAGCCCTCTGCTTCGGGTGGATCGACTCGACGGTCAAGAATGTCGATGGCGTCACGCTCCAGCGTTTCAGCCCGCGGAGCAGATCCGGAAAGTGGACAGAGCTCAACAAGGAGCGATGCCGGCGGCTTGAACGCCTCGGACTGATGACAGAGAAAGGCCGTGCAGTCTGTCCGGATCTCGACGCTGAATTTGTGATTATTCCGGAAATACTCTCGACATTCAAGGCTCATCCGATTGCCTGGAAGAATTTTCGTAGCCTTCCGCCATTATATCAGAGAGTGAGAATCGACAACGTCCAGAGAGTCATTTCCAAGCCCGATCTTTTTGAGAGCCGGCTGACAAAACTCATCAATGCAAGCGAGCGAGGCGAAATGATCGGCGACTGGCACGATTGCGGCAGATTATTAAAGGATTGAAAAGTCTCTTTACTCTCGGCTGAGTCTCTTCAGTCGGATTGACGCGATTCATATTCGCGGCGGTGGGCCATGACGCGCTTCATGTTGGCCTGCGCCCATTCGGTCAGCTGCATGATCAGAGGAATGAGCGACCGCCCCGTATCGGTCAGACGATATTCCACCTTCGGCGGGACCTGCGCATATACCCGACGGTCGATCAGTCCGTCGGCCTCAAGCGTTTTGAGGGTAGTCGAGAGGACTCTGGTTGAAATATCGGGGATCAGCCGGTTCAGTTCGTTGAACCTCACCACGCGTTCGCCATCAATGACAAGCAACACAAGCAGCGACCATTTATCGCCGAACCGTGCCACCACATTGCGCACGGGACATATCTCGATAATCGAATTTGCTTCCTTATTTCTCTTCATAAGTAAGTCGTGAAAATTATTTTATACTTTCAGAGGATGGATTTTTAGGCGGTATTTTTTCGAATATGAAGGAGTGTCGTGTTCCACACGACTGAATCTTCGGAGAAATAACGTCAGTAAGACACCGCTGAAAGTGTAAAGCCGAATAAATAAGATAATGCGTAATAATTTCCATGATTTTCTTAAGTAAGTGTTCAAATTTAATTTATACAATATGCGAGCTTATTTTTTTAGCCGATTCCGGTGCGGAGGGAAGGA
>JAIDJZ010000324.1 GCA_029051965.1 Paramuribaculum sp.
AGGAGTTGACAACAGTCAATGACTGAGTGCTCATCCCTTCGACGACGCCGCAGACGGGCCGTTATCACGAACCGCCATAAGGTTCGTCAGAACGGTTCGGATGCAAGGCGCTAAGGCCGAGGATGATGGGAGCGGACTGGCGTCCGTGACCGAATCCGAGTGCCGAAAGCAACGCCGCAGACGGGCCGTTATCACGAACCGCCATAAGACGCAGATGAGCCATCATCACGAACCGCACCCAAAAAGGCAGTGCGTCTAACGACACACTGCCTTCATCGAGTGTTTACATAATCTAATCGTTTACTTCACATAAACTTTAGTAACGTGTCCGTTCTGACGACGGATATAGATTCCAGGAGTTAGATTTTCAGCAGAAACTCTGACACCCTGAAGATTGAAATATTCAACAGGCATATTGCTTTCGTCTGCATTCAGATCACCGATACCGGCCGACGACTCAACGAAAGTCACAAGGAATGTTGATCCTGAACCTGCGCCGCCGATCCAGTAAGCAAGACGGCTGTCACGCGAATTCATGCGGTTGGTTGTGTGGCCGAGCTGGTGAAGATAGAAGCCATCTTTTCCGACAGAAGCCGTACCGACCGTGGGAATCCAGTATGTGTTGTGAGTTTCAGGCACGGGAACAGAAGTCATGATCGGATAGACTCTTCCGTCTGTCGAAGATGTCATGGTCTGGTTCGAGGAAAGGATCTTGCCCTCGCCCGCACCGCGGTTGATGATCATGAAACCATTGATCACATCGCCTACGAACGCCCACTGAGAGTTGTAGTCATTTGCTGCAGGAATGGCCGACGTGTTGGCCGCAAGGCTGATGTAGCTCAGCGAAGGATTGTGCGTAAGGTAGCACTTGTCGGCTGTGAGCGACATGTTGTACCAGTAAGCATTCTCGAAGTCCTGGCTGACCTGGAACGGAAGTGTCTGCTCGAGCGTGAGCGTGATGACTTCATCCTCATCTGTTGTCAGACCTTCGGGGTAACCGACAAGAGCGTAGTACGACTCTGAAGCCTCGCTCGTGATAGTTGCCTCGGGATATTCCTGACCGGAAGCCACATTAAACTCCTGGGTGGCGATTGTCTGACCGTTGAAGACAATGTTGTAGGTCACCTTCTTTCCGACAATACCCGTGCCGCTTTCGACAAAGAGACCCTCGATGAGAACATCTCCGTCAAACATATCGCCGGGGATCGTGAACGTATCGTCGCTGCCGAACTGGTCGACGTAGAAGAAATCGTCACGATACTGCGGATTGCTCTTCACGAGAGAATCGCCCGCAAGGTTATAGCCGTGGCGAACGCGGATTCCGTTGTAGGAAAATCCGTTCGACGGATTCATCTTGATCTTCAGCGACTGGCCGAACGGCTGCTTGTTGCCGCTGACAGGCTCGCCTGTCGATGCGATAAGAACCTCACCGTTGCGGTTGTCCTGGTTGACAGTCACTTCATCTTCATGGATATTGAGAAGCACATCGACAACACCGCCGCCGTTTTCAAGAATCGTATTGCCCGAAGAGATTGAACCGCCCGGATCGAGATCGTTCCAGTCAACCTTGTAGCGCATGCGGTAGATACCGGGCTTCATGTCTGCCGGAATGGTAAAGGCGGGAGCGGTAATGCAGTCCATATTGGTGATCAGCTGACCGGCCGAGTTTCTGCCGTAGCCGCTTGAGCCCTTACGGTATGCCGAATAGGCCACCAGGTCTGTACTCGTGTCAAGGTAGTTGTTGTCATCAACGCCATAGCTGAATTCACCGTCGTTGCCACGGTCGAGATACACGAATGTATGCATCCATGAACCTACATAATTCACGTTGGCTGTAACCGTGTTGCCGGCCTTTGCCTTAAGCACCTTTTCAAAACGCTCATTGTAACCCTTAAGCTCTGACGAAGGGATAGTGATCGACTGAGAGCCGTCTGCACCGCCCGGGAATGTAACGCCGTTTATCTTTCGGTCATAACGTCCCCATCCGCCAAAATTAGAGAAATTGATGGGATAGAACAACCGAAACACGCTGGGCTTTGTGCGGGACTTTGTAACTATCGCAGAACGGAA
>JAIDJZ010000325.1 GCA_029051965.1 Paramuribaculum sp.
GCAATGGTAGCGTGTGCAATGTTTATGTTGCGGTTCGTTTAATTCAGCTTCATCCCGAGTTCATCACAGACATATTTTTTCTCAGCTGTCCGTGGCAAGTAATTACCTTTGCCTCGCCACAGCGTTAACAAATATTGGGGAACCGGCTCTAATCGACATCCGCGACTTCCCGCACGACACCAGCAAACCACCGACCCATAGAAAAAACGTCCCCACGCCACTCAACGCCACTAAAAAACCGCCAACCTCCTATTTGACAGAAGATTCTCCATATCTGCAAACTCAGCAACCTCACAACCCCAGCAAAGTTATCCAAAACAAAATCGCTATACACTATATTTCAACATATTACAATTTTCATACAATTGAAAAGTTTTCCAAAATAATTATTTTCTATAAATATTTCATCGAAAATTCTTGGCAAAAACAGAGAATTTCCACTATCTTTGCAGCACAAAAAACTGACTACATCAACCCTCAACTTTAACCCACATTCCCCTACTCAAAATGATTCAGACAGTTATTAAGCGCGATGGCCGCATCGTGGGATATAATGAAGAAAAAATCAAGGCTGCAATCCGAAAGGCAATGTTGCAGACAGAAATGGGCGAGGACGAGTCCCTGCTCCAGAAAATCGCAGATCGCGTTGGCTGCTCAGGCAACGAGCAAATGACTGTCGAAGAAATTCAGGACCGTGTTGAGCTGGAACTGATGAACAGCCCAAGAAAAGAGGTAGCCAAACGCTACATCGCCTATCGCGATCAGAGAAGCATCGCCCGCAGGGCAAAAACCCGCGACATGTTTCTCGAGATCATCGAAGCAAAGAGCAACGACATAACGCGTGAAAACGCAAACATGAACACTGACTCGCCCGCCGGGATGATGATGAAATTCGCAAGCGAAACCACAAAGCCGTTTGTCGATGACTATCTTCTTTCGCCAGAAGCAAGAGAAGCTGTTCGCTCGGGATATCTCCACATCCACGACAAAGACTACTACCCCACCAAAAGTCTGACCTGCGTACAGCATCCCCTTGACCATATTCTTAACGATGGATTCCAGGCAGGCCACAGCGAATCGAGACCGGCCAAACGAATCGAGACCGCAAGCGTGATCAGCTGCATCTCTCTAGAAACCGCCCAAAACGAAATGCACGGCGGTCAGGCTATTCCCGCATTCGACTTCTACCTCGCTCCATTTGTCAGATCTTCGTTTGAGGAAGAACTGAAAAAGCTGTCAACACTGACAGGAGAGGACCTTGAAGGTCTTTACAAAAAGGAGGTCAATGACTACATCTACAAGCCCCTCGACAAACTGAGCGGCAACGACCGTCTGTTCCAGCACGCAATCAACCAGACGGTCAGCCGGGTTCATCAGGCGATGGAAGCGTTCATCCACAACATGAACACAATCCACTCAAGAGGAGGCAATCAGGTTGTATTCAGCTCCATCAACTACGGCACGGACACCTCGGCAGAGGGACGATGCATCATCCGTGAACTGCTCAACTCCACATATGAGGGTGTCGGCAACGGCGCGACAGCAATCTTCCCGATCCAGATCTGGAAGAAGAAGCGCGGTGTCAGCTATCTTCCGGAAGACCCCAACTATGACCTCTACAAACTTGCATGCAAAGTAACCGCACGCCGGTTTTTCCCGAACTTCGTCAACCTCGACGCCACATTCAACCAACATGAAAAGTGGAAGGCCGACGACCCCAAGCGCTACCTCTATGAAGTTGCCACTATGGGATGCCGCACACGTGTATTCGAAAACCGTTTCGGAGAAAAGACATCTGTCGGTCGTGGAAACATCAGCTTCTCAACCATCAACATTGTAAGGATTGCAATCGAGTCGATGATGCTGAAGGACAAAGACGAACGAATCAAACATTTCTTCACCAAGCTCGATGAAATTCTGGAAATAACGGCACGACAGCTGTGCGACCGGTTCAATTTTCAGAAAACCGCGCTCGTCAAGCAGTTCCCCCTTCTCATGTCACACCTCTGGAACGGTGCAGACAAGCTCAAGCCGGAAGATACCATCGAACCTGTCATCAATCAGGGAACACTCGGAATTGGCTTCATCGGCCTTGCGGAATGCCTTGTCGCACTCATCGGGAAGCATCATGGCGAAAGCGAGGAAGCGCAGGATCTCGGACTCAGAATCGTCAGCCACATGCGTAGCCGTGTCAATGAATTCTCCGAAAAATACAACCATAATTTTTCGGTTCTTGCAACACCGGCCGAAGGGCTATCCGGAAAATTCACCCAGAAAGACCGTAAAAGCTTCGGCTCACTGCCGGGAATCACCGACAAGATCTACTACACCAACTCCAACCACGTTCCGGTTTATTACAAGTGCTCACCCCGTCATAAGGCTGAAATCGAAGCGCCTTACCACGCACTTACAGGTGGCGGTCATATCTTTTACGTCGAAATTGACGGCGATGCAACCCACAACCCTCAGGCAATCGCCGACATTGTGGATCTCATGGACAAAAACAATATCGGATATTGCTCGGTCAACCACAACCGCAACCGCTGCATGAGCTGCGGCTACGAGGATGCGACCGAAAATCTCGAGGAATGCCCCAAATGCGGCAGCCACGCAATCGACCGGCTCCAGCGCATCACCGGTTATCTTGTCGGAACGACCGACCGCTGGAACAATGCCAAACTGGCGGAACTAAACGACCGCGTTATCCATGAATAACAGCAGTAGAGACACCGACAAACATTTCTCCGTCTTCTGATAAATGAACGCAACTGAAATCGACATGTCCACTACCGTCCGGGTAGTGGACATTATTGAAGCTACAACTGTCGATGGCCCCGGATTCCGCACTTCAATCTATTTTGCAGGCTGCGGTCACAAATGTCCGGGCTGCCACAACCCTTCGACCTGGGATTTTTCAGCCGGCCGCGACATGACTTTTAAAGAAATCATGGAAGTAGTCCGCCGCAACGGCTTTAATGTCACATTCTCAGGCGGAGACCCGGTCTATCAGGCAGAAAAACTGATACCACTCGCTGAAATTATAAAAAAGATGGGGCTGACAATATGGTGCTACACCGGATTCACCTTTGAAGCACTGCTCTCAGACTCTTCTGCCTCACACTTACTCTCCCTGATCGACGTTCTGGTCGATGGCCCGTTCATCTCATCTCTCAAAGACACAGATCTGCTATTCCGGGGATCATCGAACCAACGCCTTATAGACACATCCAGATCCACCCGTGAACGTATAGAACTCTGGCAACCGGAGTTCTGATCATTCTACTACTATAAAGTTGACCGGCCATCGAATTGAGTCAATTCGATGGCCGGTCAACTTTATATCTGGCTCGTATAAACAACTACGAGCCCACGAGAA
>JAIDJZ010000326.1 GCA_029051965.1 Paramuribaculum sp.
TAGTTTTTTCCAATCACCCCGGATGAACAGACCGCCATAGCCAGTAAGATCCATTTCAGTGATGATCGCTTCATCGCTTCTGTTTTCAGAAGCTGTTTCAGAAGCGTTTTCAGAAGCTGTTTGAGAACTTTGGTTGCAGGCGCATAACAGCGTGATAAGTCCAAGTAGAAGAATACGTGTAGTCATTGATTCGGTTTTGTTAGATATTGTTAAGAATCTGAATTAATCATATTGTAAATTATTTCCATACAAAGCCAAAAATTCTATTTAATGCGAGGTCAGAGATTTGATAATTTTGGACTCCGTGGACAGACATGAAAAAAGTTGGTAATATTCCAGGTGGCTCGCATTTGGACGAAGATTGTAATACCGTATAGGTGGGCTTTCCGTTTCTATTGTCTATCTCTCCTGTTGGAACCCAGCAGGTAACATATGATCCATCATATGGGGTGTCTGGTGAAATTGAATGTTCAGGAGCTATTATTGTAGAGCAACTTTCTTCGGCAAGTTGTTCAACGAAACATTTGCCTATAATACCTTTGCCAACATTACATTCTCCGATGAAGATAGTTTTCAGAGCAAAGCACTCTTTAAATACTGTTAAATCATAGGTGATGTCTATCGTTTCATTTCCGATTTTTAAAATACCAGGTGATCCATGTTCATTAATGGTAATGAACGAATATCTGCTTAAGCTCGTTACTTCGGAGAACGCATTAAGCATGTCATTAACATTATCCACTAATAATATCGGTACGTTAGACTTTTTTACGATATTATAGTCGTCCTGAATTGTAGCTTGATATGTATTGAGCCCACTTTGGGTTACGTAAGATGGGAAAATAGCGAGGATCCTTGAAAAATTATTCTTGTGATTTACTAAGGTATATTCACCTGAGGGATCGATGAGGTTTATTGGATCGGCCGCGCAGTAAGCGTAGGGGGAAATGCCGGAGAGGTATGGAACGGCGAGTCGCCTACCAGTCTGAGGGTCGGTCAACGCCCCGGCCAATGGGTCGGGCTGGGAGAACGAGGCGACAGCCGCGATCGCGCGGCGGGCATTGAAGTCATATTCGGCGAGGCCGAATTCGGTCAGGAGTTCTTTTGCGCCGAATTTGTGCCGCTGGAGCTGGGGATTGACGGCATCGTTGTGCGGCAGACCGTATGGATAGTAGTCGGTTGTCTGGACAAGGCTTTGCGATGCGCAGTCGTAGACTCCCACAATGTTTCCCTGATGGTCGGGAATGTATAGGCTGAGGGCTGGGCTGTCGAGGTCGACATAGCCTTGCGGCAGCAGGAGCCTGACGGGCGAACCGTCGACGATTTCGTAGCTTCCGATCCACATTCGGGAGCGGTCGGCCGTTCCGTCGGCACTGATGTGGCGTTCGGCGAGTTTTTCGCCGGATGCGGAATAGAGATAGCGGATCTCGTTGCCATTCGTGAAGCGTATGCACATCGGCCGGTTGATGTCGTTGTAGGTTATGGAGACGATGTTGCGGTCACGGTCGTGGGTGAGGTTTCCGTTGTGGTCGTAGGCGCGGTCTTTGCCAACGATCCACGGGAGTATGGGGAGCGGTTCTCCCAAGAAGTCCTTATTGATGGTAATGTCTGATTCAAGGGGGATTCTGTCAGATATTCCGATGGTGCTGATCAGTTGGTTTCCCTCAAGGGTTAGGTGGGTGGTTGTTGTTCCCGGGAGGATTCCCGCAGAGTTTCCGTGGCGGGTGATTTTACGGAGGTTGGCCTGACGGTCGTATTCATAGGCCGTCGAGAAGTCTTTCGGCAGGATTGCGGAAGAATCGGAGGCCGAGGATGAGAAGTCGGCCTGAGAGAGGAATCCAAGGTCGGAGTAGAGATAGTCGTAGCGTCGTTCAATTCCGTCGATGAGCGTTGACTTGGCGATGATTCGTCCGGATAAGGAGCGGTAGCGGCCGCGGTCGCCGTAGAGGATGTTTTGAGAGATTCCGGCAGCGTCCCAGTGAGAGATGTTTCCGCGGATGTCTGTTTCGGTCGTGCGACAGAAACTGCCTTCGGACTGACTGCGGAACGGGTTGCCGAGTTCGTCATAGTCAACAGCAGCGAGGAGCAACGGCGAATCGGACTTTCGGCGCTGAGCGAGAGGTGAGAGGTCAGAGTGCGTCCGAAGCGGTCGTAGGTGTGGTCGGTGCGGTGGGCGCGCAGTATTTCCGTCTGAGGGGAGTCGACGGAAACGACCGTCGACAGTGGAAGTCCGCCATATGACGGCTTGACGGAGACAGTCAGAAGCGAACCGTCGATTGCGCGGGAGATGGACCGGATTGTCTGTCCTTTGGAGTTATGTCGTTCAACGGAGAGTAGCGGGTGGGGCGGGGAATCGTCGGCATGGCCGAGCACGGCAGTGAGCGATCCGGTGCGTCGTCCGGTTTCGGATTCGGCGGGACGCGATTCGGTCTCGGTCGGGAGGAGGGTGATTCCGCCGGGATAAGTAACGGGGGGAATCGGATCGGGGAATGCGGGATCGAATACGGGTCGTAGGGAGTCGGGCAGGAATGTGTGGTCATCGTAAAATGATGCATTCAGAAGAGATGCCCCCTGAAGATCACCGATCCCGGATGAGGGGAGGCCTGTATAGCCGGAGGCGAGGAATCCTGCTCCGACCGGAGCCGACCGGCGCAGGGTGAGTGGAGGTGTTGTCGCGGAGAGGTCGGAGTCCCAGATGTCATCGGAGAGGGCGTCGTCGCATGTTCCGGCTACGGCGAGGCGTCCGAGTTGATCGCAGGCGATGAAGGAGCGGCGTCCGCGTGCGGCCTGATTGCCGTCGCGGGTGAAGCATAGACGTCCGTCGCTGTCGTAGGCGTAGCGTACAGGCTGGCATCCGGGAGTTTTCGCGGATCGCGGACGTAGAGCTTTGTCATAGGAATAGACGTAGGCATAGCGGGCGATGATTTCATCGGCGAGCGACCATTCGCCTCCGATGAAGTTCATTTCGGCGGCGGCTTCGGGGGGTAGCACAACGAGCGGGTTTCCCCAGGAGTCGGAGATGGTGTAGGTGTCGGCGTAGGAGTAGCTTCCGGTGAGGCGTCTGACGAGGACTGTGCGGCCAAGCGGGTCGGTGAAGGTGAGCGTCACGCGGCCGTCGGGGTCAGTGGAACGGACGCAGTCGAGATCTCCGCGGGCGTAGAAGTCATCGGAGCGGATGGTTGAGCCATCGAAGCTGAATCGGACGACGGCACGCGAGAAGTCGCGCTTCTGTGTCGTGGAGCATTGCGTTTCGAAGAGAGAGGCTGCTCCGGCAAAATCTTTTCCGGGCATCGAGACAGTAGCTGGTTGCAGGAGGGCGGAACGTGGATAGGTGGATCGAGATACGGCATCTGTGTCTCCTCCGAAGAGTGCGGCCGAGGCGGCTTCGAGCGGAGAGTCGGAGGCGAGCGCGGCGTCGATATCGGTCAGTGGGAGAGGTCGCCAGCCGGCTGTCGGGCGGTGGAGCGCGTCGTAGCGAGTCATTGTGACCACGTCGGTGTTGCCTGAACCGAAGCCTCTGGCGATTTCGGCAACGGAGAGACCGAATCCGTCATAGATGGTTTCGGTTATTGCGGGATCGGTCAAGAGAGTCGCGCGGTCTTTTATGTAGGTTTTTGTCATTACGAAATTTCGGCCGGGAGTGTCTGATCCGTCGTTACGGAGTCCGTAGGCATATTCGGTTGTTGTGAAGCCGTCAGGTCCAGTGACTCTTATTAGTCGTCCGCCCTGGTAGGTGTATTTTGTCACCGAACCGTCGGGGGCTGTCGCGGCAGTGCATCCGACGAGGGGGCTGTTGGTGAATGAGCTGACGAGCCGAGGTCCGTCGGGAGTCCCTTCGGAGATGGACGCTAGCATGTTGTAGCGATCCCAAGAGAATGTCCGTTCGGGAGCACCAAGCTCCCGCAGCCCTGTGGGGAGTCCGCGGCTGTTGTAGCCGGTGATGTTCTGTCGGGCGATCACAGTGCCGTCGGCGCCGGTCAGAGTGATGGCTGTAGGGCGCGTGACGCCGTTGAAAATGCCGTATTCCCATGAGCGAGTGATGGTGTCGCGTCCGTCGACAACCCACATTTCCCTTACGGGCAGTGAATGGCGTCCGCAATTGGCAGCACGGGAAAAGAATGAGGAGTTGACGTTGTCGGCGCGTGCGATATAGTGTTCCATCGTGTGTCCGCCTTCGGTTGTGCGAGTGCCGAAGTGCATGCGGGAGGATGCGGACAGCTGGATGCTGTCGCCGGGAAACGGACTGAGGGTTATCGGGCCGATGATCTGGAATGTGTCGCGCCGCGCTGCTGAAAGAGGAGTGAAGCCCCAGAAATCGCTCGTCGTATAGATGTTACTGGTTGTCGAGACACGTTTTGAGCCGTCGGGGAAATAGCGTGTTGAGACGACGGAGTCACATTGGAAGCGTGAGCTTGTGAGGGAGGCAACGCAGAAGTCGAGGTCGGACAGTTTTTTGCAACCGTGTTGCGGAATGAGGCTGGCCGGAATGAGATCGCGCACGTTCTTGTGCTGGTAGACGGATGTCAGAGCCGAGTTTTCGTCATGAGAACTGTAGGTGAAGACGCTTTCAGCCAAAGGAGAGTAAGAGCCTTCAGTGCCGGAGAATGATGTGGCCGAGATGAGTAGCGGGGCTGCGCCCGGTTTTTCTGTGAAAGAGCCACCAAGAGCGGCGTTTCTGCCCATAGCTTTGAAGACGCCCTCAGGAGCGTTGAAGGGAGGACTTGCAAGCGCGGGGTATCGTTCGTCGCGAAGGGCGATTTCTGAAAATGGATCATATGAGCCATTGCAGGCACTGACAAAATCGAGGCGGCACGGTGATGTGTCATAGCAGCGGCGTGTCATCACGGGATTGTCGACATCTGATCCGGAAATGCGCTCTTCGACAGTGCCATAGTAAATGCGGGCGTTATGGGGTGAGTGTCCCGGCGCAAGCGAGGAGTCGTGGAACGTTACGGAGTTGGAGTAGACAATGATTTCTTGTAGCGGATCTCCGGGTCTATCGATCACTTTCGCGGTGCCACTGATGCTGACGAAGTCACCGAAACTGACATTGTCGAGATCGATCGTACACATCGGGTCGGAGTAGCTGAACTCGCGTATGCGTCGCCGCAAGGTCACGGAGTCAATGGTCTCGATGCTGCGCAGTCGTGAGCCGATGGCGAGATTGAAAGTGTCGAGCGGAGTGCCAGAGAAGTTGCGCCGGATGTAGGTCATCGCACTCGGTTCATAGGAGTAGCGGGTCAGGAGGCCGGCGGCAGTTGAGTGTTCGCGCAACTCGCCTTTCTGCGGGAGACTGTAGTGGTAATAACGCCGGTCTTCGTTGAACTCTCCTGTGAAAGGGTCAATAATGGACTGCGATGCGTCGTTGCCGATCAGAGGATTCGGGTAACCGAAAAAATCTTTTTGAGACTCGGTGGTCCAACCTCCATAAGCGAAGTTGTGGGCGTCAAGCAGTTTGCCTTCGCTTCGGATTTCAATGTGACGAAGGGTTCTGGTTTTGTCGGAAAAATCATAGTCGAGGGATATGTCGCGCACACTGCGACCTTCCGGGGAGGTTATGGTTATTGTCTTCAGTATGGCGGGGGTTGAATGTCCGAGTCCTACTGAGGCGTGCTCGTGGACAAATGTGGCTGTGGCAGCGCGGCTGATGATCGATTGCAGCAATTTCTGATCGCGAAATGTGGTGACGGCATGGTCATGAACTGACGAATTGCCCGACCAGACGGATTCTTCGATTCCGGACCGATTGTAGCGGTAGAACGAGTAGGTGTTGCTTTTGTGTACTTTATCACGCGTCCATTGAGGAAGGGGTTCATAGACGTATGAGACGGTGTCGGCCCCTTCGGGGGATATTATGCTGGTGAGATGCCACGTGCTTACGGCATTGTTGTAGTTGGGCAATTCGGTAACAGTGATTGTGGCTGGTTTGTAGTGGTAGTCGATGTGTTCGCGCTCGGTGAAAAAGTAGCGCGTCCCGTCGGGTGTGGAGACTATGAAATCGCGTACGCCGTCGCGCAGGTTGCCTGTGAAAGCGATGTTGTTGTCAGACTGTGGAGTCTGGATGATTTTTTCTCCGATCACGACGAAACTGCCGCTGCCGCCGGGACAACTGTAGCTGTAGCGGTCGAGAGAGGCTTCTTTTCGGTATTCGTCAATGTCAATAAGGTATTTCCATCCGTCGGGGTCGGCGGTGATTGCGGCAGTGGAACGGATGTCGAGGGGTTTGGCTTCGTCTGGAAATCCGACAATATGTCGCGTGATACATCCGACTCCGGACATGCTCCATCCCAAGCCGAGCGATCCGGGCTGTTCGTCGACCTTGTGCGGGCCGATTGCATGAGACAGGGAGAGCGATACTGCAAGATCGCCTGATTGCCATTCGAAAAGTGGGATATGAAGGCCGGCTGTGCCGGATGCGAAGTCCACGTCTTCGTCGACATGCCGCGTCATGGCTGCTGCTTCCGGCGAAGGAGCGGTGACGATTGCGTCGAGTGTCAGAGCAGGACTGAATGAGCTGTTGTCGCTCCCTATTGATGAGTTTGCGCGACTTACAACGGTTGTAGAATCAGTGGCAGTGGTGTCGGCAGGCACGGTTGTCAGCGTATCGGCAGGCATTGCGTTGACGAAACCAACCGATAGCACCAGGGCAGACAGGAGTGTAAACAAGTTTTTCATAGGCCAAACATTATGGTTTTGGATACGTGTTTTTCGCCGCATGTCACAGTGAAGACGTATTCGCCTGCAGGCAGGTCGGACAGGTCAGCAGAAATGCAGTCGACGCCATGTTCGGCGATCCATATGCGTCCTGCGATATCGCAGACAGATACGGAGACCGGACCTGAAGCCGAGGCGGTCAGCCGGCGTCCTTCGACTGCGAGTTCAGGATCGCGGCCCGGCGCTTGCGGGTCGACATTGTTATTTGAGGAGTGAGATGCGTTGCGTTGAGGGTTACTGTAAGAGTTGACTGACCTGAGTTGAGTCTGAGGCGTGTCGTGTTCTGTAGTATTTTCGAAGTTGAGTGAGGGTGGGAATACTGCTGTGTAGAATTCGGACACGGGCTGACGGCCATCGGCGTGGATAGTCCTGATTGTAGTCGTGGCCAATGGAGCGAGGTTGGTTCTGTCGCGCCATGTGAGTTCGGACTCTGTGATTGTGGCAATAGATGTATCGGCCGGGGCAAGGGTTCTGCGATAAACACGCCCGACGCTGTCAAGGCGACAGCCGCGCAGGGTGTCGGCCATAGATAGAATCAGAGTTCGGGGCGAAAACGAGGCTGTAGACACGGTGCCGGTGTCGGAGTAGACGAATGCCATGTCGCGCCGTCCGTGAGCATTAAACGGTGAAGCCGTGGCGGATACAATTCCGGGTGGAATGGCAATAGCGAAGTCGGAACGTTCGTGCGACGTTTCTATGTGATTGAGGATTAGTGAGTCTGATGCAATATAGTAGCGACGCCATTGCCACCCGCGGTCCTCTATTATGGCGGTGTCGCTTAAGAAGTATCTCCACTGGGTTTCGAATCCTTCAGTCGTAACCCAGGTTAGGTCGACTGTCAGACTGTCGCAAGAGGTTTGGAATTCGGCCGCTGAGGAGTGGCCGCGAAGTTGTGTGCCTTCTGCGGGGAGTATTATGGCAGATAGGGCAGCTAAAGCCTGAAACAAAAATAAATACATCATTTGACAGACGGATAAGTGATTGGTATAGATTGGGTTCACTAAGATATGAATTTTTATTGAAAAATGCAAATTTTTTAGGTGTGTTTAGTTTGTGTTTTTGTTAAAAGGCTGTAGAATAGTGCGTAATGTGGCTTTTTGCGGTGCTTATGGTTGCTGCTGTAACAATGCTGTAATCATTTTAACTGATTTTAACTTTAAAATATTTGCATGCGGTAAAAAGTGCGTAACTTTGCATTGTCAACGATTTGTAACACGATTGTTGCTCGTCTGACACCGCGAGTCTCTTCCGGTAAGCCAAGTAAACTCAGAGAGCGTTTGGATTTAAACCGTATTAACTAAAAATTGAATGATAGATCGAAACTTCAAAATAATCCTGAGGCCTTTTTTGGCTAATTCCGCCAAGTCTCATCAGTCGCATAGCCCGCTATGCTCCTTCTTCAACTCGCGGAATTTGCTCAAAAAATACTCTCAGTCTTAGAAACTGTTTAAATTTACTACGAAAAAAATGTTATAAATCATTCTTGTGGGTTTATTGAGGTCTTTTATGGTTGTTTTCACCGAGTCTCATCGGTCACATAGCCCGCTATGCTCCCTCTTCCACTCGTAAAAACACCTCATAAAATCCTCTCAATTAATCCCACAACTAAATTTAAACAGTTTCTTAATTTGATTTAAATTCAAACACTCTCTAAAAAGTAAATCCGTTAAATCAAGCCGACATGACAACTACCGCTTCATTCACCAAACGCCTGATGGATCTCCAGGGC
>JAIDJZ010000327.1 GCA_029051965.1 Paramuribaculum sp.
GCACAATGTTGCGCTGTCTTGTTTCGGTTTTTGGGCGCGGCGTTTGCGTGCTGTTTCTTTCCGGCGAATTTCTGACGAAAACCGGCCTTGAGTGGTAGGAGTCGGCATAGTCGTCGAAGCTGCGGGTTGAAGAGCCGAGCGATGATCCGGCTGTCATGCAGAGATATTTGCGGTCAATGTCGCGCAGGAACCGCGACGGGGAGCATGTCGTTGTCTGTCCGTTGCGGTAGCGGGATTTGGCATAGCTCATCAGACAGAAATTTCTGGCACGGGTCATCGCGACATACAGAAGCCGCCGTTCCTCCTCGATATCTTTCAGAGAGTCTTTCGACATTGCCGACGGGAAGAGGTCTTCCTCGACTCCGACAATGAAGACATTGTTGAATTCGAGTCCTTTGGCGGCATGTGCGGTCATGAGGGTGACTCTTTCGAGATCGCCGTCATCGGCGTCTTTCGAGTCCTGATCGGAAGCGAGCGAGACTTCACCCATGAAATCGGCAAGCGAGGTATTCTCCTCTCCCTCTTCCAGACGGTTGGTCACGAATTCGCGTGTGCCCGACAGGAGTTCGTTGAGGTTCTCCTGTTTCGAGAGATTTTCGGGAGTGCGGTCAGAGGCGAGCATCGAGAGCAGTCCTGTGGCCGAGATGATCTTGGTTGCCAGTTCGTCGGCGCTCATTCCTTCGTTGTTCAGCGTCACAAACGTTTCGATCAGCTCGCGGAACGCATCGAGTTTCTTTGCTGTTCCGCTGTTGATTCCGGGATTATACGTCGGCAGGTCGGAGATGATTTCCCAGATGCTCACATCGCTGTCCATGGCTGCGCGTGTGAGTTTGTTGACCGTTGTCTCGCCGATGCCTCGGGCCGGGAAGTTGATGATTCGTTTCAGGGCTTCATCGTCGTGGGGATTGATGGCCATGCGGAAGTAGGCGAGAGCGTCTTTGACCTCCTTGCGCTGGTAGAACGAGAGTCCGCCGTAGATCCGGTAGGGGATATTGCGTTTGCGCAGCGACTCTTCGAGCACACGGCTCTGGGCGTTCGTGCGGTAGAGGATGGCGAATTCCTCATATGAGTCTTTCGAGAGCATCCTGACCTGCGAGATCCGGTTGGCCACGAGATAGCCTTCTTCATAATCGCTGTAGCTTTCGACGACCTCGATCCGTTCGCCGACGGCATTTTTCGAGAAGACGCTCTTCTTGATCTGCTGGGTGTTCTTGTCGATCAGAGAATTGGCGGCGTTTATGATGTTCTGGGTCGAACGGTAGTTCTGTTCGAGTTTGAATGTCGCGAGTTCCGGATAGCTGCGCTTTAGGTTGAGGATGTTGCTGATGTTTGCTCCGCGGAACGAATAGATGCTCTGGGCATCGTCGCCGACAACGCAGAGTGCATGGCTTTCGCGGCAAATCTGTGAAACGATGACATGTTGGGCGAAGTTAGTGTCCTGATACTCGTCGACGAGCACATAGCGGAAAAATTCCTGATAGTGGTGGAGCAGGTCCGGATTGTCGCGGAGCAGTACGTTGGTGTAATAGAGGAGATCGTCGAAGTCCATCGCGCTTGCCGCGAAGCATCGGTCGCGGTAGTTGCGGTAGATCGCATAGATCATCGGCCGTCTTGCTCTGCGGTCGGCTTCCATGACATCGGAGAGTGTCGAGTATTTTTCCGGCGAGATCAGCATGTTTTTTGCCGACGAAATGGCGGAAAGCACCACGTTCGGCTTGTAGATCTTGTCGTCGAGTCCCATGTCTTTGATGAGGGTTTTGACGAGCGATTTGCTGTCGGCCGTGTCATAGATCGTCAGATTGTTTTTGAAACCGAGTCGGTCTGTGTGTTTGCGGAGAATGCGCAGGAAAATAGAGTGGAAAGTACCCATCCATAGCTGGCCGGCGGTTTTTTCGCCGACGAGGCTGCAGATTCGCTCGCGCATCTCGCGGGCCGCTTTGTTGGTGAATGTCAGAGCGAGGATGCGCCACGGTTCGTAGCCGTTCCTGAGCAGATGGACAATCTTATAGGTCAGTACGCGTGTCTTGCCCGAGCCGGCGCCTGCTATGACGAGCGAGGGTCCGTCGGTGTAGACAACTGCGTCGCGCTGCTGTGAGTTGAGTCTGTCGAGATAATCTTCCACGCTGTCTGTCAGTTCTGTTGGTTGGTTTCGGTTTCTGATTCCGGAGATTTTCGGTCAAGGATGGTGTCGAATGCCTGCCACAGCGGTTCGGGCGGAGTCGGGGCGGTCACACTTATCGGAACTTTGCTGACGGGGTGGACAAACTCGATGCTGTGGGCCTGCAGGGAGATCGACCCGTCGGGGTTGGAGCGTTTGTCGCCGTATTTGAGGTCGCCGCGGATCGGGCATCCGATAGAGGCGAGCTGCACCCTGATCTGATGTTTGCGTCCTGTCTCGAGATTGACCTCGAGCATATGATAGCGGTCGGAAGAGGCTATCAGCCGGTAGCTGAGCGCTGCCGTTTTCGCTCCTTCGCGTGGCGTTTTCCAGAAATAGCTTTTGTTGTTGCGTTCGGTCGAAGTGATGTAGCCGGTCAGTCTGTCTTCCGGTTTAGGAGGCATGTTGCGGGTGATCGCGCGGTAGGTCTTTCTGACTTCTCCGTCGCGGAACATCCGGTTCATCCGTTCGAGTGCTTTTGAAGTTTTGGCAAACACAACCAGTCCGTGGACCGGACGGTCGAGGCGGTGAACGACACCGCAGAAAACATTGCCCGGTTTGGCATATTTTTCCTTGATATAGCGCCGCACGGTCTCGACGAGCGGTTCGTCGCCCGTTTTGTCACCCTGGACGATCTCGCCTGGTTCTTTGTTGACGATGATGATGTGGTTGTCTTCGTAGATTACTTCCATGATGACAAAATTACGTAATTTCCCTCGGTTTTCCAAGAAAACGAGAGGGCGCATCGCTGTTGCGGTGCGCCCTCGGAAATGTATGTCTGAAAGTAGTTTTATTTCACCAGGATCTTGCTTACGTTGTTGCCCTGACGGCGGATGTAGATTCCGGGGGTGAGGTTGTCGCCGCTGACGCGTACACCCTGGATGGTGTAGTATTCGACAGCTGCGTTTCCGTCAGCCTCGATCGAGCCGATCGAGCCGGGTTCTACGATTGTCGTGAAGTCTACATAGATCGGAGCAAGAAC
>JAIDJZ010000328.1 GCA_029051965.1 Paramuribaculum sp.
GTCGGCAGCGAAGGCGACGATCCACTTTTCGAATAACTACCCACCCTCTCCCTGACACCCCCTCCCTAAAAACATCTGCTTATGACTACCCATACTATTCTTTGGGCCGACGACGAGATTGATCTCCTCAAACCCCACGTGATGTTCCTCAAGGCTAAAGGCTATGACGTAGTAACCGTCAACAGCGGGGCCGACGCGCTCCATCTTGTCGAAGGCCGTCAGTTCGACCTGATTATCCTCGACGAAAACATGCCGGGACTGACCGGCCTCGAAACCCTGCAGAGAATCAAGCTAATAGCCCCGGCCGTCCCAGTCATAATGATCACAAAAAGCGAGGAGGAAAACATCATGGACCAGGCCGGCGGAAGCAAAATCGCCGACTATCTGATCAAACCCGTCAACCCCAACCAGATCTTCATCTCGATCAAGAAACACCTCCACTCTTCGGAACTCGTATCGGCAAAATCTTCGTCGGGCTACCAGCAGAACTTCTCCGCCATCGCCGACCGGATCGCAAGCGCATCGACCATAGCCGACTGGAAAGAGACCTATCGCACACTTGTCCACTGGGAACTCGAACTTGCCGCAGCAGACACCTCGATGGATCAGCTTCTCGACATGCAGCGCGCCGACGCCAACACCGCGTTTGCCAAATTCATCCGCCGCAACTATGCCGACTGGATGGATCCGGAAAGCCCCACACGGCCGGTCATGAGCCCCGACATATTCAAATCCAAAGTCTTTCCGCTGCTCGACGAAGGCCACAAAGTCTTCTTCCTGCTGATCGACAACTTCCGGCTCGACCAGTGGCGATCAGTAAGCCAGATATTCTCCGAATATTTCACCATCGACGAAGAAGACCTCTACTGCTCGATTCTGCCGACAGCCACACAATATGCACGAAACGCCATCTTCTCCGGACTGATGCCGGCCGACATCGAACGGATGTTTCCCGACCTGTGGGTCGACGAAGAGAGCGAAGAGGGGAAAAACCACAACGAATCGCCGCTCATCGAGACACAGTTCAACCGGTTTCGCCGCCAGTGTCGCTTTTCCTACAACAAAATCAACGACACGGCCAGCGGCGAGAGATTCCTGCGCGACTTCGCCTCGCTCCAGCCCAACGACCTCAACGTCTTGGTCCTCAACTTCATCGACATGCTCTCGCACGCCCGTACCGAATCAAAGATGATCCGCGAGCTGGCGGCAAACAACGCAGCCTACCGCTCGATCACACAATCATGGTTCCGCCACTCATCGGCCATCGACATAATCCGCCGCATTGCCGAAAAAGGCTATAAACTCGTCCTCACGACCGACCACGGCACAATCCGCGTCGACAATCCGATCCGCGTCGTCGGCGAACGCAACACAAACACCAACCTGCGCTACAAACTCGGCCGCAATCTGAAATACAACCCGAAACAGGTCTACGAAATAACCCGACCGGCGCAGTTCGGACTCCCGTCGCCCAACGTCAGCACGGCATACATCTTTGCCACAGGCCGCGACTTCTTCGCCTATCCGAACAACTATAACTACTACGTGCAATATTACGACGGGACCTTCCAGCACGGAGGCATATCCCTCGAAGAGATGCTCGTTCCGATCATCACACTCTCTCCGCGATAATCCAATCTCATTCAAAACAATCAACCCGACTGAAAGAATATGACTACCCACACAATCGACATCCCGTCACGTGCGGAACTTCCGCAGGCAGCCCGACAGTTCATCGACCTGATGGGCGACTTCACCGTATTTGCCTTCAACGGACCAATGGGGGCCGGAAAAACGACTTTCATCGCAGAACTCGCACGCGCTCTGGGAGTTTCCGAGGATCTGGCCTCTTCCCCCTCCTTTGCGATTGTCAATGAATACCGCTCGGATTCGACCGCCGAACTGATCTACCACTTCGATCTCTACCGGCTCAACAGCCTGGCCGAAGTGCTCGACATCGGAATCGAAGACTACTTCGACTCCGGCGCTCTCTGTCTGATCGAATGGCCCGACCGCGCTGAAGACATAATGCCGCTTGACACAGTCCGCGTCGACATCGAAGAGGTCGCCGAAGGCGCGCGCCGGCTGACCCTCACCATCCCCGACTGATCAGCGCGTCAGCGTACGCCGCACCGCCTCGTGCCAACCCTCGATGCGGTGCGCCACCTCTTCAGCCGACTGCCCGGGACGGAAAGTGCGTTCCACCTGCCACTGCGAACGCAGCGCCTCGATCCCATCCCAGTAGCCAATGCCCAGACCGGCAAGATATGCCGCACCGAGAGCCGTGGTCTCGGTGATGACCGGACGCTGAACACCGGTGAAAAGGATGTCGCTCTGGAACTGCATCAGCAGATTGTTGCGCGAGGCACCTCCGTCGACTTTCAGGCCGGCAAGAGGCAGTCCGGAATCAAGCTCCATTGCCTTGACTATATCATAGACCTGATAGGCAATGCTTTCGAGAGCCGCTCGCGCAATGTGGCCCGTTGTCGTTCCGCGCGAGATTCCGCATATCAGCCCGCGGGCATACTGATCCCAGTAGGGTGCGCCCAGTCCTGTGAGAGCCGGAACGAAATAGACCCCGTCGCTATCCCTGACCGACGCGGCAAGCTGTTCGACATCGGCCGAGGAAGCTATGCACTTAAGCCCGTCGCGCAGCCACTGGACGATCGAACCGCCGACAAAAACCGAGCCCTCGAGGGCATAGGTCGCCTCGCCGCCGATCTTCCAGGCAACCGTCGTAAGCAGCCGGTTGGCAGAGAGGATAGGCCTCCGTCCGGAATTCATCAGGAGGAAACATCCTGTCCCGTAGGTGTTTTTGATCGAACCCGGCTCGACACACATCTGTCCGAACAGAGCTGCCTGCTGATCCCCGGCAATGCCGGCAATCGGAACCGGATGGGCAAAAATGGTCGTCTTCGTATAGCCCATGACCCCGCTACTCTCCACAACCCGCGGCATCATCGACGCCGGAATGCCGAAAAGCCTCAGCAGCTCCTCGTCCCATTCGAGGCTATGGATATTGAAGAGCATTGTGCGCGAAGCATTTGAACAATCAGTCACATGAAGCGTATTGCGTGTCAGACACGCGACAAGCCACGAGTCGACCGTGCCGAACCGCAGCTTCCCGGCCTCGGCCCGCTCCCTCGCTCCGGGCACATTTTCAAGAATCCACCGGATTTTAGTGGCACTGAAATAGGCATCAGGGATAAGACCTGTCTTCTCGCGGATCATATCCGCCAGACCCTCCTCGCGCAGCCGGTCGCAGAACTCGGCCGTGCGGCGGTCCTGCCAGACAATCGCATTATAGACAGGCTCGCCCGTCTCGGCATCCCAGACGACAGTCGTTTCACGCTGGTTGCTGATGCCGATGGCAGCTATGTTGTGACCGTTGATGCCGATCTGAGAGATCGCCTCGGCAATGACAGCGGCCTGCGACCCCCAGATCTGAAACGGATCGTGCTCGACCCATCCCGGACGGGGAAATATCTGAGGGAATTCATGTTGCGCCTGTGAGCGTATATTACCCTCGCGGTCGAAAACAACCGCGCGCGAACTGCTGGTGCCCTGATCGAGCGAAAGAATGAATTGTTCCATGGTAGAATCCGGTAAATGTCAGAGATTGTTTCTCTTCTATAATAAACAGACACGACATCGTGACAGTTGACCGCGGAAGCCTGCCGGGCCAACCGAGACTGAAAATATCAGAGGAGCAGATCGAGAATAGGACCTGCAAAGAATGCAGTCAGAATGCCGTTGAGAATCAGTCCGAGAGTCGAATAGGCCCCGTAGCGCGGACCATATTCGGAGATGCGGTTGGTCCCGATGACATGAGCGGCGGTCCCCATGCTGAGACTCTTCGAGACAGGGCTCTTCACATTCCCCATCTCCATCACCTTCAGCCCCATGACCGCACCGATCATCCCGACAATGACAACAATAGCAGAAGTCAGAGCCGGAATGCCGCCGAGCTGCGACGTTATCTCAATAGCGATCGGTGTGGAAACCGACTTGGGAGCAAGCGAACGGATCACATCGGGAGTAGCGCCGAGCCAGCGGGCGATCAGAACCACCGAAATGATCCCCGCCAGCGATCCGGCCACCTCGGTCAGAAAAAGCGGCATGAACTGACGGCGGATATTTTTCAGCTCCTGAAAGAGAGGCAGTCCAAGCGCGACGATGGCCGGCTTGAGCCAGAACTCGATCATCTTACCGCCCTCGTAATACTCCTCGAAACTGATCCCCGTCAGCCGCAGAAACAGAATCAGCAGACCGATAGTGACAATCATCGGGTTGAGCAGGGCAATGTCCGTGCGGCGGCGCAGCCAGGAAGCGCCCCAATAGACGAGAAACGTCAGCGTGATCAGTGCCAGTGGCGAACGGAAATAATCAATTGCGTCCATGACGATGCTTCATGAATGAATGGAGAAACTGGTGGAGACGGCCCGTCACGAGAAGCACCACGATTATACTGCCCACCGTGGCAACCGTGATCGGAAGCCACTGTGCGGCAATCAGATCAAAATAGAGCATCAGCGCGACCCCAGGCGGAATGAAGAAAAACGCCATGTTGGAAATCAGAAACCGGCAGACAGGAGCTACAGTGCGGGGATTGACAATGCCCCGTTCGAGAAGAAATGTGAGCAGGAGCAGTCCCCAGATACTGCCGGGAATATGCAGGCCGGGGATCAGAGCGATCAGCTCTCCGACGGCGAGACACGCGAATATGATGCCGAATTGCTTTGCCATTATCAGTCGGCAAAATTAATCTCTTTTCACGACCGGCGACTCTGTCATATGTTAATAATTCTAAACACCCCGTTTTCTTCGGCTGGCGGACAAGCCGGCCGGGACGCTTAAGCTTGCTGACAATTTGGTAATTTCGTGGAAAGATAGTAAATTTGTAGTTGGAGCAGGAACTGCCAAAGGCACCCCTCCGAAAACTACAGATCTGTAACCTGATGGAAAAATATCTTGTATCGGCCCGCAAATACCGACCGTCGACTTTCGCGTCGGTTGTGGGGCAGAAAGCGCTGACAACTACGCTCAAAAACGCAGTTGCCACAAACCGTCTGGCCCACAGCTATCTCTTCTGCGGCTCCAGAGGAGTCGGCAAGACATCGTGCGCCAGGATCTTTGCGAAAACAATCAATTGCGAGCATCCCACTCCCGACGGCGAAGCCTGCAACGAATGCGAATCGTGTCTTGACTTCAACCGAGGCACATCAATGAACATCGTCGAACTCGATGCCGCGTCAAACAACGGCGTCGACGACATGCGCAATCTGATCGAACAGGTTCAGGTGGCCCCTTCCCGCGGACGCTACCGCGTTTTCATCGTCGACGAGGTCCACATGCTCAGTCAGGCCGCCTTCAACGCCTTTCTGAAAACACTTGAAGAGCCCCCATCCTACGTCGTCTTCATTCTCGCAACGACCGAAAAGCAGAAAATAATCCCCACGATCCTCTCCCGTTGCCAGATCTACGACTTCCACCGCATCACCATACAGGACATGGTCGACCACCTCAGCTTCGTGGCCGCAAGCGAAGGAATAACAGTCGAACCGGCAGCCCTCGACATCATTGCGAAAAAAGCTGACGGAGCTATGCGCGACGCGCTCTCGATATTCGATCAGGTCGCCGCTTCGGCCGGCGGCAACATAACCTGCATTGCCGCACGCGAAAGCCTCAATGTTCTCGACTGGGAATACTACAACCGTCTGCTCGAATGCTTCCTCAAAAACGACGTGCTGACAAGCTGGACCATCTACAAAGAAATACGCGACAACGGTTTCGACTCACTCTTTTTCATCAACGGCCTCGGCGCCTATCTGCGTGATCTGATGGTCGCACGCGACCCCGCCACACTGAATCTGATCGAAGCCGGAAATGAGACACGTCAGGCAATGGCTGCAATGGCCGCGAAATGCACCCCCGACTTCCTTTATCGGGCAATGTGTCTGTGCAACGACGCCGACCTCAACTACCGCAACGCTTCAAACAAGCAGTTTCTCATCGAGCTGACGCTCGCTAAAATATGCCAACCACTCAGCCCCTCCCACAATAACGGCAGCACCGGAGAGGGGCAGCTGAAACCTATCGCTGCCACTGCTGCGCCCGCACCGCAACAGCAAACTCAGCCCGCGCAGCAGCAACCTGCCGCAGCCCCGCCGGCTGCGACCCAACCCCGCAGCCACATGCCTAAAACGCCTGCGGCTGCCAGCTCCACAACCACGCCACAGCGCACAACGCCCGGCCAGTCGCGAATGACAGTGTCCGGAATGAAGATCCCGACAATCTCCATTCGCCACGGCGCTCAGGAAGAAACCGCCGCGCCGGCGACCGTGAGCCGCACATCGCACAGACGCAGCCAGCCCTTCTCGGAAGACGCGCTGCTTTCCGCATGGAACACCTACATCTCCACTCACCCGCAGGCCCACATTCTGATCAACACAATGCGAGCCGCGGCACCGGCCCTGACTTCACGAACACGCTTCACTGTAACGGTCCAGAACCAGATCCAGCTGGAACTGATGGAAGCTAACCGGAGCGAGATAATGGGCTGCATACGCGACGCGCTGGCCAACGACGAAGTCGACTACGAAATTATCGTCAACACCACCTCTTCGCCACGACACACCCTCACAGACAACGAACTACTCGAAAAGATGAAAACGGAAGCCCCCCTGCTGAACCGACTCATAGAAGACTTCCGTCTCCACCTTGCCTGAAAAAAACCAGCCAATCATAATCAAACCAAGAATCATTTCTCACCAACTCCCATCTATGAAAACATTTCTGAAGATACTTCCGGCAATAATCCTCGGCTGCCTCTCCGCCGCGTGCAACCACCTCTCCGACGACGCAAAAGAGATGATAGGCAACTATTATCTGACAACCGTCTCCGAAAACGAACCCGTCATGGAACTCAACTCTGACGGGACATGCGTTCTTCACGCAATCAAGCCGGGAGTTCTAAGCTACACAGTCAACGGACACTGGAACGTCGAAAACGACTCCCTTCTGATCAAAACCGACGGAAAAGCCGCTTCGGTCACCGGCGACACAACCCTCGTGCGCATCGGACAGATACCGACAACAAAAGGCTATGCCATAGCCGGATTCAACGGGCTATCCCTGACATTGACTCAGGACGGAAACGAATATGTCTTCGCCCGCCGCGGACAGACTTCCGACAACAAACAGACATCCTCTACGGCCGCGGATCAGTGATCGCCTCTGACAACCACCCCGCAGCAAACACTCACAACGAACGAAAACCGCCAAACTCCCCCATGAAAAAAATCGTCTTGACTTCATTGGGCGCCATGCTCCTCCTGTCGGCCTGCAACAGCTCGGCCGACTCTACCTGCATCGATGACCTGCGCGATGCCGAAGCCGCAGTGGCTCTCGGCGACATGGAAGCAGCGAAAAGTGTCGCATCTCATATTATCGGATCCGGAAACATTTCCCGGCTTCCAGCGAAGGAACTCGCCAGACTGTCGCTAATCTACATGCAGATCGCCGACAGCACAGACCGTGAATCCTCGATCGCTCAGGCAACAGACCTCTACCGGCAAGCCTATAAAACAGACCCCGACAGCGCATCGGCATTCTACTCCGATGTCAATCCCGACATGTATCCCTATGTGACAATGCTCAAAACTCTTGTCGGACATCTCGAAAACCCCTACAACCCCGAAAGCGAAAACTTCGACGACTCCGTCGCTGCAAGGCTTCCGGAAGCAAACGACTCAATATGAACTGGTTAGAACAACTTCAGCAATTCCGCGACAATAACCCCGAACTGCCCGAAGGCCCCCAGACGCCCGAACCTCAGCAGGAGAAACCACGGCAGAAAGCACGCATCGACGTCTCGATAGAGCGAAAAGGACGTGCGGGAAAGACCGCAACCCTGCTGACCGGATGGGAACTCCCCGATCAGCAGCTTCTGGAAATCGCAGCCGAACTCAAGAAAAAACTCGGCACTGGCGGATCGGCGCGCGGCGGTGACATTCTCATTCAAGGCGATCGTCGCGACGAAGTTGTCGGACTTCTCGGATCTATGGGCTATAAAGCCCGAAAGATCTGAGCCGCCGGACCGTTTCTCCAACTTTTCCCAAGGCGACAAGACTATGCTGACAATCTACAAAGCCTCCGCTGGTTCAGGAAAAACCTACACCCTGACCTACTACTACATCAAACTCCTCATCAGCAGGAAGGATGAAGACGGCAGCTATCGTCTAAGAAAAAACTCCCGGTCGGCCCACAGATCTATACTCGCCATCACATTCACCAACAAGGCGACCGACGAAATGAAGCGGCGAATAATCCACGAACTCGCCGTGCTCGGGCGCATGGAACCTGGATGGTCCGGAAAAAGCCCCTACGCCTCCGACCTGTGCCGCGAACTAAAATGCTCGGAAGAGGAATTAGCCGAAACCGCACGCCTGACCCTAAGGAACCTGCTCTTCGACTTCAACTATTTTCAAGTCAGCACGATCGACTCCTTTTTTCAGGTCATCCTGCGCACATTCGCACGCGAAGCGGAACTGACCGGCAACTATGAAGTCGATCTGGAAAACGACCGCGCGATGGAAAGCGGCGTGCGCACCCTTTTCGAATCGCTCCGCATAAACTCCGGATCACCCGAAACGCACCGCATCATCCATTGGCTCAAAGAATTTCTCCTCTCAGAGCTCAGCGAGGGACGCGCCGTCGCGCTCTTCAACCGCAAGAGCGACGCATTCAGCGAACTCCTCAAGTTTGTCAAGAAAACAGACACCGAAGAGTTCAAACAACGCTACCGCGAAATGATGGACTATCTTCGCCAGCCCGAACTCCTCGAAAAATTCCGCCGCCAACTCGTCGACGCTCCCGAAAAACACCGGATCCTAACCAGACAGCTATGTCAGAATGCGCTTGACCGGATCAGCAGTCGCGGCTATGATGAAGGTAAACTTAAAATCAACGCAACCGTAATCAAACGCCTCCTCGACGGAGCCGCCAGTGGCTACGACACATCAAAATCCGAGGGTACGACCATCTCCAAAGTCCTCGACTCCCCGATCGAAGCCTGCAACGCCAAACTCAAGGAGATTCTGGCTGCCACCCCCGACGACGCGCTTCTCGATTCAATTTCAGACGCATTCGCCGCACTACACGAAGGCCGCACACGCTTCAGACTGTGGAATCTCCTGACACGCCAGCTCTATAAACTCGGGCTGCTTGAAAGCGTCTATCGCTATATCGAGGCGTTCCGCGCCGAAAACAACACCCTCCTTCTTTCCGACACAAACTCCATACTCGCCGAAATCATCGGCGACGGTGAAACCCCGTTTGTTTTCGAGCGACTCGGAGTCTGGCTGAGCCATTTCCTGATCGACGAATTCCAGGACACATCGAAAATGCAATGGGAAATCCTGCGGCCGCTCGTCAAAGAGGGACAGGCAACCGACGCCGACAGCCTGATAATCGGCGACGAGAAGCAATGCATCTACCGCTTCCGATCGTCTGACCCTACACTGCTCCGATCAGCCGTCGGCAATCAGTTTGCCGGCAACTCACTGATTCGCGGCGACGCTCCCGGCGAAAACACCAACTGGCGATCCTCCTCCCATGTCGTCACATTCAACAACGCCCTGTTCTCCGCACTCGCGGCCGACCTGCACCAGACTGACGTCTACGCCAATGTCTCACAGCAGATCGCTAAAAAACATGTCTCCCACAACGGCTTCATAGAAATTGCCGCCGTCAGCACTACGACAGTCTCATCGTTTGCAGCCACCGCCCTTGAAATCCTGACCGAGCGCATCAGACGCCAGCTTCGCGCGGGCTACAAAGGAAAAGACATCTGCATTCTTGTCCGAAGCGGAGTGAAACATGGCGCCCCCGTCATCGCTCATCTCCTTCACCTTGCCGACTGCGACCCTGACTTCAGGGGACTGCGTGTCATCTCCGACGACGCAATGCGTCTTGCATCCGCTCCGGCCGTCAGAATGATCATCAGTGTCCTGCGCTATCTCAACACCCTCGACGAACCGGCTCCCGAGCAGCCGGACGATGCCGAAACCGACACAGCCACGCAACGCCGCCGAAACCGTTCAGAAGAAATACGCCGGATGCTGAACCGCTTCGAATACAACCGCAGCGCCGGACTCTCCCCCTCACAGGCACTTGTCGAAGCGATCGAGAATCCGGGGAAAGAATTTGACATCAAAGTCGACCTCGGCCAGATGGTCTGCTTCAGCCTCCCGGCTCTTGTAGAGCGCATCATCAACCGGATGCTGACCGACGAACTCGAATCGCAGTGCGTCTACATCTCGGCCTTCCAGGACCTTGTGACAGAATGGAGCGGCACCCGTGCCGGCGATCTCAACGCATTCCTTGACTGGTGGGACTCGACAGGATGCCGCTCGACCGTCAGCGCACCCGACGACGAAAACGCAATCCGCGTAATGACCATCCACAAATCGAAAGGTCTCGAATTCGCCTGCGTCCACGTGCCCTGGCTCGCCTACGACATGGTCGACTTCAAAGACAACGAATGGTTCGACAAAGCACCGGTTCCGATGATCGACGACGAGGTTGTTCCGCCGCTGATCTCTCTTCCGCCGTCGAAATTTCTCGACCGAACATCTTTCGCCGACCAATACCACACACGCTGCCGCGACCTGCTCCTCGACGAGCTAAACATTCTTTATGTCGCGCTGACACGTGCCACAGAAGAACTTTCCGTCATCTACCGCAACGAACCCGTCAGCGACAGCTTCCCCATCGGAGGCGTTCTGGCCCGGGCCCTGCCGGCAATCGGACTCATGGAACCGGCTGAAGAACCACCGGCCGACAAAGCGACGACAGACGAAACAACCACACCTGACGGGAAATCCGCCGTTGACTTTTCGACCTATGGCTCACCGACAGTCCCTCCGCAAAAAGAGCTGAAACCGCCGACGGCCCTCGACCCGCTCGAGTCTTTCATGATGCCGCCATACGCATCGTCGGACCGCGACGACCTCTGGCGCCACACACGCATCGACGACCTTCCGGACTTCGGAAAAGCGCGCGACCGCGGAATAATCATCCATGACCTGCTGGCCCGGGTCACGACAGTCGACACCCTCGACAAAGCAATAACGGACTCCATACATGCCGGCCGACTGCCGAAAGAGGAAGCCGACTCAGTGAGCAGCTATCTTCATGAACTGATCTGTCGGCCGGAACTGCGCCAGTGGTTTGAAAACACCCGCCGGATTCTATGCGAACGCCCTATCCTCTTCCCCAACGGAGGGACGATGCGTCCTGACCGCATCGTCTGGACTGCCGACGGACACATCGACATAATCGACTACAAATCCGGCGAAATACGGTCAGACGACTATCATCATCAGATCATAAACTATGCCGACGCCCTGCGTTCGATGGGCTACGACAATATTCGCGGATTCCTATGGTATCTCAACGACTGCGAGATCGTCCGCGTATGCTGACAGAATTTTTTCAAAACAGATAAAATCCCCCCAAAACCACCCATGCCTCTCATCATTCCAAGAAAATATAAGCTCAAACTCCTCCCGGAGACAACCGAAGTCGCAATCAAACTTGTCAAGGAACGCTTTCAGTCGCTGCTTGCCTCATCGCTCAACCTACGTCGCGTCACAGCCCCCCTCTTCGTACTCTCCGGCACCGGACTCAACGACGACCTCAACGGCTACGAACGTGCTGTCAGATTCCCCGTGGCAGCACTCGGCGACAGCTACGCCGAGGTCGTACACTCTCTTGCGAAATGGAAACGCACGAAACTCGAAGCCTACGACATCGCACCAGGATTCGGGCTCTACACCGACATGAACGCGATCCGCGCCGACGAGGATCTCGACAACCTCCATTCGCTCTATGTCGACCAGTGGGACTGGGAGCAGACAATCAACCCGACTGACCGCAACCTCGACTATCTGAAAGCGACAGTCGAGAAAATCTACGACGCTATCCGCCAGACAGAACACGAAGTCTATCAGAATTTCCCACACATCACACCCCGCCTTCCGGAAGAAATCACCTTTATCCATTCAGAAGAACTGATGCAACGCTACCCCGGACTGACCCCGCGCGAACGCGAGGACGCTGCGGCAAAGGAATGCGGAGCCGTTTTCCTGATTGGCATAGGCGCTCCCCTGAGCGACGGCGAACCCCACGACGGACGTGCGCCCGACTACGACGACTGGAGCACCGTCAACAGCGACGGCTTCTATGGCCTCAACGGCGACATTCTCGTCTGGGACAACATTCTCGAACGATCGATCGAACTATCTTCGATGGGCATCCGGGTCAGCCCGGAAGCACTCGACCGGCAGCTCGCGGCATGCTCATGCGAAGCCCGCGCCGAACTACCGTTCCATTCACGCCTCCTTGCAGGCGAACTGCCCCCGTCGATCGGCGGCGGCATCGGACAGAGCCGACTCTGCATGTTCCTGCTCCAGAAAGCCCACATAGGCGAAGTCCAGGCTTCGATATGGCCCGAAGAGCAGCGGCGTCTCTGCGAAATCTCCGACATCCACCTGCTCTGACGGCAGCCTTCCTTCCCGCCCCCCACACTTAGAGCCGGTTCCCCAGCGTTAACAAATATTGGGGAACCGGCTCTTACGGGTGCATGTCGCCTAAACAGGCCTGCACCTCCTTGAACGCATAGGTACGCTTGTTGCCGCTGCGTTCTGTCAGTGTGATCAGCCCGGACTGGGCTATATTGCTGATACGGGCTTCGAAACGCTCGCCTGTGGCCGAATCAACATATGGATAATAGCCCAGCGAGCGCCACAGCATCGAAAAATATCGGCTGCGAAGCTTCTCCACCCGGTCTGAAAGACACAACGACCCGCAGAAACGCAGGAAAGTATCGCCGATCAGCCGCGCAATCTCCTCAACATCGAAATCGCGGCCCGAAAGCTGCTTCATCGAAACCGGATTCGGCGCGTCGCTGACAAATTCCGTCTGATTGACATTCAGACCGATCCCCACGACACTCCTCACAATCGAATCGCCGTTGAGCGCGTTTTCAATCAGAATGCCGCAGATCTTTCTGTCGCCGACATAAATATCATTAGGCCACTTGATCGCTATTTCCGAGCGCAAATCCGGCAGATAATGGCGCAGAACCTCCACTATACTGACCGAGACTGCCTGCGAGATAATAAACTGCTCCGCAGCCTTCACCCCGTCCGGACAAATGACAACAGACATTGTCACATTGGCCCCGGGCTCAGACTCCCAGCTGTTTCCGCGCTGTCCGCGCCCGGCAGTCTGTCTGACAGCCATCACTCCGAAAGGCGCTTCGTGGTCCGGCAGAAGCCGGACCGCAAGCGAATTGGTCGACAGCACCTCTTCAACCTTAATCAGCCTCATTGCCACGGATTATCGAAATTTCAGCAATCGCGACTCGGTCAGAACCGTCGACCGTAGCCTTGCTGCGAAGACGGAAATAGCGCGCTTTTTCAGTTTTATTGAGAAATACCCGCTGCGGTATCGGATTGTTGACAACATTGCCGAACTCACCGCCGGCCACATTGTTCCACTGCTTACCGTCGCACGACAGCTGGAACTCATACTTAAAGATCGTGTTCGTAAAGCCGCCGTCGCTTCCCGGTGTGTAGACAAATCCCTCAACAGGAATCTCGCGTCCCATATCGACAGTGATCTCATGACCGTTGTCCGACGGTGCCGAAGTCCACACCGTTGTCACGTCGCCGTCAAATGCCTTTTCAAGGCCGACGCATGCCGACGCTGAACCGTTGACACACACTGCTTTCATCTCTTTGGCCGGAACGAATTCAAGATCCGAACGTTCGGCTTCCTCCGCAGGAAGCACAATCCGGTAAGCGGCAAGATTACGTAGAGTCACATCACCGCGCGAACCGGTCACTGTCACACGCAGAGCCGACGCCTTGACCGGAGCGAAAGTCAGAATCCTCTTATAGCCGACCGTTGTTCCGCGAGCGGCCGTCCTCCAACCCTGCGGAGTCAGCACCTCCACATCAAAAGACTCGATCTGCTGCCCCTTGGAGATCTCCTCGCCAAGTTCGACACAGTTGATCTCGGTCTGGCCATCCAGCCGCGCCGTGCGTTTCGTCAGATCCAGATCCCGCAGAAGGCTCGTTCCGAGATTGGAGTCGAGCCACCGGCGCAACTCCATCAGCCGCGCGGAGTCGGCCGACGCGATAAGACCGTTGCGGTCAGGAGGTATGTTCAGCAGCAACACTGAATTGCGGCCGACAGAATTAAGATAGATCTCGGCAAGCTTCCGAAGCGATTTAGCCTCCTCGCGATCGTGGTAGAACCATCCCGGACGAATGCTGACATCGACCTCCGAAGGCCACCACCGGACACCATCCGTCCGGCACAGCAACGACCGGCTTCCGAGATCCGAACCCATATCCGACATTCCGAACCGGGCATTATACTCATCTGCTCCCGGCAGAATACCCGGCTTCTTTGCCGTGACACTCCACTCGGTCAGACGACCCGTTCCGTTCTCGTTTCCGACCCAGCGCACATCGTCGCCCATGATGGCCGTGACCGCATCCGGCTGCAGACGTTCGATCACACTTTTGAACCGCGTCCAGTCATATTCCTGTTTCTTCCCGTTGGGACCCTCGCCGCAAGCACCGTCAAACCAGACCTCATCAACCTTTCCATAGTTTGAAAGCAACTCAGTCAGCTGAGCCACAAACATCGAGTTATAGCGTTCGGAATCGCCATAGCACTCCGCATTGCGGTCCCACGGCGAAAGATACAGCCCGAGCTTCATCCCATAGCGGTCACACGCATCACGCAACTCTCGGACCACATCACCCTTTCCGCCGCGCCACGGCGATGCGGCCACACTGTGCGGCGTCGTCGACGTCGGCCACAGACAGAACCCGTCATGATGCTTGGCAGTCAGGATGACCATTCTGAAACCGGCCTCGCTGAGTGTTCTGACCCACTGGTCGCAATCGAGAGCCGCCGGATTGAACAACGCCGGATCTTCTTTGCCGTCACCCCATTCACGGTCGGTGAACGTATTGATTCCGAAATGAAGAAATGCTGTCAGCTCAAGCTCCTGCCATGCTATCTGACGCGGCGTAGGAACGACTTTCGAAGCCATTTCCACTCTCGCCGCCGAATCGGCCTCAGCCGGAAAAACGACCTCCTTGACAAAATAGTCACCGGCATGGACCGACACTGTAGCAGCAGCAAAAAGCGCCGCGATTAGATTCCGCTTCATAATTTATATAATAAATATGTATCCTTTGGTTTTTCAATTCATATAATTCTCTTTCTCACAACTCAATCCTTTATCGGATAGGCATAACGGATCGGATCATCATACTGCTCCTGCGCCTGTCTGAGCTTTCTCATCATCGAGCGCGTGACCTCCTCTGTGCCCGGCTTTCCGAAAATATTATTCATTTCAGTCGGATCAGACTCAAGATCATATAGCTCCCACTGATCCAGATCATTGTAGAAATGAATCAGCTTATAGCGGCCGTCGCGCACTCCGTAGTGACGCTTGACCATATGTTCGGCGGGATATTCATAGAAATGATAGTAAAGTGTCTCGCGCCAGTCCGAAGGATGCTCGCCACGAAGAAGTGGCATCAGCGAGACTCCCTGGATATCCGACGGAACATCCAGCCCCGCAAGCTCAAGAAATGTCGGAGCATAGTCTATGTTCTGCACCATTTCTCCGATGTCACCACGCCGGTCGAAACCCTCGGGCAGCATCATCACAAGCGGTGTGCGGAACGACTCCTCATACATAAAACGCTTGTCAAACCATCCATGCTCACCCATATAGAAGCCCTGATCGGAAGTATAGACCACGAGCGTATTTTTCAGCAAGTCATTCTTTTCAAGATAGTCAAGCACCCGGCCGACATTGTCATCAAGGCTCTTGACAACCTTGAGATAGTCCTTCATATAGCGCTGGAACTTCCATTCGGCCAGCTCCCTGCCGGTCAGCTTATCATTATAGTACCGCTCTATTATCGGATTGTAGAACTCGTCCCAGCGCGCCTTCTGTTCCGGATCCATTCGGCCGACAAACGCCTCATAGGTCGACTTCAGACGGCTTTCCTCTTCCGGCCGATACATCTTCAGGTCATAGATGACATCCATATCGTGGGCACTGCCGATACTCATTTCCTGCTCTCCGGCAGCCCGGCGCCCGGCATAATCATCATAAAAGTTCTCCGGCAGAGCAAACTGTCTGTCCTCAAACAGTTCGAGATCAGCCGTGTCTGCCATCCAGTTGCGGTGGATCGCCTTATGATGGATCAGCAGACAGAATGGCTTCTCACGGTCACGCTCATTCTCGAGCCAGTCGATCGACCGGTCGGTGATCAGATGAGTCAGATACCCGTGGCGCACGATCGTGTCCCCCGTCATCTCGATGAAACGAGGATTATAGTAATCACCCTGACCCGGCACTATCTCCCAGCGGCTGAATCCCTGCGGCAGACTTTCAAGATGCCACTTCCCGAACAATGCCGTCTCATAGCCGGAATCCTTCAGATAGCGCGGAAAAGTCGGCTGCGACGCATCTAACACACAGGTCGTGTTGTCCGTAAAACCGTTCTTATGGCTGTGTTTTCCCGTCAGCATGCAGGCACGGCTCGGACCCGAAAGCGAATTTGCCACAAAACTGTTGGTGAACCGCACTCCGCGTTCGGCAATCCGGTCGAGATTCGGCGTGTTGATATAACGTTTGTCGTAACAGCTCATGGCCTGTGACGTATGGTCATCAGTCATGATATACACTATGTTAAGTCTTTCATCAGCATCTGAATCCTTACAATCCGACGCCGTGGCCGCATTTCCGCTGTTGCCTGCGGCGACAAGCGCAGTGACCGGAAGAATAAACGAGCCTTTGGGAGTAATTCTCATGAGTAACAGAATGAGGTTTGAACGATTGATTTTTGCAAAGATAGCTAATTGACTCTGGTTCTACAAATCCTGACCGACCTTTATTATTCCGCCCGACGACCCCTTCCGCGGCCCACGCACTTCACCGCCCCTTCAATAAAACCAGACGTTTTATTTGGGTTTCGGAGATTAATTGCTACCTTTGTTTTCTATAGCAATGAGCCCTCTGCAAGTCACACCCCTGCATCAATTACGTTCATAATTACCCACATCTGTTTATGGTTCGTTTTCTTCTGTCAGCAATTCTGTTACTGGCGATTACAATTCCGGCGCGTCCGTCATTGTCGACTGAAAGGCGCGCCGAGTTGACCGACAGCCTCTATAAAGCGCTTCCGGCGGCAAAATCCGACGGAACACGTCTGAAAATCCTGTACGACATCTTCGACCTCGCTCCCGCCGACAGCGTCACACAGACCGGCGAGCGCGTTCTTGATGCAGCCCTGAAATCGGCAAACTATTCCGCCGCGATGGACATGTATCGCCGGCTCACATCATTCAACAGCATGCGCGACACCGCACGCGTCAGCAGATACCTACGACAGATCGAAGAGATCCCGGAATCGCCCGAACGAGCCGCGACGATATGCTTCATGTACATCTGCGCCACTTCCGGCAAAGCACGCTATGCGACAGAAGCCGACCGCCACCGGCGCATCTACGAGCTAATGAAACGCTACAAATCGACAGCCGACCACGATTCAAACATCTACGACCGCATCGTTCTTCTGTCGGCTCTGTGCATCTACATGGACGCGACCCTGCCCAACGAGATGCTCGCAGACTACCTGACTCAGCTCGACAACCTCATCCACCGGATGCCCTACCGGCTTGCTGGTCTTGAAAACAAATTCTACATCGATGCCGCGATGTCCTACACCTTCAACGAGCAGCCAAGCCGCGCCGTGGCAGCCGACCGACAGCTTCTTGACGTGATCGACCGGCTCGACCTCGACAACATCGAACAGGGACGCATCTACCGCAGCTACGACAAACACCGCTACACTGTCTACCGCCGCATGCTGTCAAACTTTTCTGCGCTATCCGACGACGAAGTAGAGGACATCTATGCAAAAATAAACGAAATCCGCAAAAGCAACGACGAAGTCGCTCGCGACATGATCAACCGACCGAGCGTCGAAGCCTACTATTTTCTCGCCAAACACCGGAATGCCGAAGCCATTCCGCTTCTCATAACCAGCTATAACGCCGAACGACAGAACGGGACAAAAAGACGCCTCCTCAGACTTATCGTACAGGCTGCAAACGCAACCGGCGACCACAAAACCCTTTCAAAATACGGCGCCATATACACCGAAGTCCTGGAAGAAACCCTGCGCGAACGCACACTTGCCCGAGGAAAAGAACTGAGCACACGGCGCGGAAGGCCCAAAATGATCTCCGAAAACGAACCCGACAACAGCGAAGACGACTCCGAAACGACCGTTTCGAACTCCCTGCTC
>JAIDJZ010000329.1 GCA_029051965.1 Paramuribaculum sp.
TTATTTTAATTATACGGAGACAAACGAGATCTAAAGTCTTAAGATCGTCTGCAGCGTCGGATGTTTATAATAGACAGGCCTAAGAGGGCATAGTCAAAAAACACCGGATCAGAAGGACGAAGCGACCGAAGCACTTCCGTCAACTCCAACACCGCGCGCTTGTCATTCGAGCGACGGTCAATAAGCCCGAGCCCGCGTGCGGTGTTTCCGACATGCACATCAAGAGGAATATAAAGCTGCTCAGGTGTCATCGATTCCCAGACTCCGAGGTCGACAATTCCGTCGCGGCGAACAAGCCAGCGCAAGGCCATATTGAAACGCTTCAGGGCCGTCGATGCAAGATTCAACGGCAGACAGCGCGAGTCTCCTTTCCCATCATTGGCTTCGGCAAGCTCCCGGTTGACAGCCTCGACCAGAGCCCACGACGCAAGCTCCTGCCCGGGCGAAAGAACCTTAGCCGCAAATGCATCGAGAGAGGAATAATGATTGTAGATCCGATGGAGGCCCCTCAGAAAATGACGGAGATCCGAAGCAAAAAAAG
The DNA here is from genome assembly GCA_029051965.1 of Paramuribaculum sp. Taxonomy (GTDB): domain Bacteria; phylum Bacteroidota; class Bacteroidia; order Bacteroidales; family Muribaculaceae; genus Paramuribaculum. The sequence goes on from JAIDJZ010000329.1 coordinate 542, forward strand.
TCCGGTGAACATTTCCGTCAGGAATATCTTCATAGGCACCATCCATCACAAAGTTATATGGATCATGACCCATCAACAGAAGCATCTTCTCACAGTTGCGACAGATCATCTTCCTGTTGCCCCAGGCAATCGACGACGCCAGCAAAGCAACAATCTCAATATCCTGAAGCCGTTCAAACCGGCGGGGAAACTGAACCGGGTCGAATTCAATGAAGTCGGGATTATTAATGCGGTCGGCTTCAGAAACAAGAAGCCGCGCAAGATCATCAGAAACAGGAAGTGACATCTATTATAGGAGAAATAGCCATTAAAACAGTCATATAAACAGAAAACCGCAGGCGTGAAGCACTGCGGTTGGTAGCCCATAGGAGAATCGAACTCCTCTTTCAAGAATGAAAATCTTGCGTCCTAACCGATAGACGAATGGGCCGGGGGTTGATGATGGCAAAGCCTATAATCAGCCGAGCTTGTTGGTATAGACTGCCAATTTGCTCTTAAGGTTAGAAGCCTTATTCTTAGAAATAGTCTTCTTTGCAGCCAGACGGTCAAGCATTGCAGTAACCTTCACCAAAGCGGCCTGAGCTTCAGCCTTATCGGTCATTTTGCGAAGATTGCGCACAGCATTGCGTGCGGTCTTTGCATAGTAGCGGTTACGAAGACGGCGAGATGCAGTCTGACGAATTCTTTTAAGCGAAGATTTATGGTTTGCCATTGCCTGTTATCGAATTTAATAAAAGGAGTTAGTTTTTTAATTTGTAGCCCATAGGAGAATCGAACTCCTCTTTCAAGAATGAAAATCTTGCGTCCTAACCGATAGACGAATGGGCCAAGAAACAAATGCTTGATTGAGCGCATTTGCGAGTGCAAAGTTAGTGACAGTTTTTCAAACGTGCAAATTTTTCCACAGATTTTTTTCTATTTTTTTTTATTCTGCCCGATTTTTCTCCATAGATCAATGATGTTTTTTCAGCCGCCCGTGGCGGCTTCCGGATAATGGAGACCGAGATAAGACCCGCGACCATATAGATGTCAGAATCCATATATATAATAGCGTTGCCGATACCGACAGTGTTTATTATTGTTTATTATTAGGACTCCTCCACTGGGGAGAGCTAAGAAATCGCCCTTTGGAAAAGAGTCTGATCGGAGGGGCTGAAGAGAAATCTTGAGACCTATATATAAATAAAATTGCATGCGGGCAAGGGATTTCCAACTTTTAAGCGTAAATTTGCCAAATGAAAATACTCAGAGTGTCGTCGGAGCAATATGCCGGCCAGTTCGAGCGGTTTGCGCCCCACATCTACAATACGGTAGCGTTTTCCGAACATAACCGTAAGAAATCGGAATCACTCCACTATCTGGTGTTTTCCGACAGTTCGCCGCGGCTCGGCCTCATCGCGGGTGAGAAGAACGGTGAGCTGCAAAGTCCGTTTTCCGCACCCTTCGGAGGCTTCACCTCACGCGGCACTCAGAGCATAGACCGTCTTATTGATGCGGTCAGACTTCTTTCCGACTATGCCAAAAGCATCGGACTGCGGGCAAGAGTGACACTCCCCCCTGCCCTCTACGCTCCTACATTCATTGCCCATCAGGCTGCCGCCCTCTCGCTTGCGGCCTCGAAAGTGACAATCGACACCAACCATCACCGTCCGCTTGACTTCGATGAAGGATGCGCTCAGACGGTTTTCCGCTCCAAGGGTAGAAACTCTCTGAACATTGCCCTACGCAACAACCTGTCGTTTCATCTGCTCGACTCTTCGGATCCGGAACAGATCCGAAGGGCCTATGAAATCATCAGGCGAAATCACGCCGAACTGAACCACCCGCTGCGAATGACCTACGAGGATGTCGTCGCGACTGCACCGATCACAGGATCAAGATTCATGACGGTCGCCGAAAACGGAACAGACATTGCGGCGGCCATGATCAACGCGACAACTCCCGAGGTTGCACAGGTCATCTACTGGGGCGACACCTCCGACGGCCGAGGCCTGCGCCCGATGAATTTTCTGGCGGCATCGCTGATGGACCACTGCCGCCGCAGCGGAATCAGAATTCTCGACATCGGCCCGTCGTCAGAAAACGGCGTCCCCGCAACAGGCCTCTGCCGTTTCAAGGAGTCGATCGGCTGCATAGCGTCGACAAAGGTCTCATTTATTCTCTGACAGAGTCGCGCCAGACTCAACTTATTCTTCGCTGAAAGCGTTGATAACGAGAGGACGGAAAGAAATGTCAAGACCAACAGTCGCGACGTCTGCCAACAAAAAATTAACCGGTTCATCGCTGAGCACCGACCAAAAAATTGTAACTTTGCGATGAGCAAAACAAACATTATTCAATGACAACATTCGAAGAATTAGGCGTCAACCCCGAGTTGCGCCAAGCAATAGAAGAATTAGGTTTCGAACAGCCGATGCCGGTTCAGGAAAAAGTAATCCCGCATCTGCTCAGTGAGGATGGCGATGTCGTGGCACTGGCACAGACCGGAACCGGCAAGACTGCGGCGTTCGGCCTTCCGGTGCTCCAGCGTATCGACCCGACAGTCAACCGTCCGCAGGCTCTCATTCTTTCACCGACCCGCGAACTCTGTCTGCAGATCGGAAGCGATCTGGCCGACTTCTCGAAATATCTGCCCGGGATCAAGGTGCTGCCCGTCTACGGCGGCTCAAGCATCGAAAGCCAGATCCGAACCCTGCGCAAAGGGGTGCAGGTGATTGTGGCCACACCGGGCCGTCTGATCGACCTGATCAACCGCAACGAAGTGAAACTCGACGACGTCCACACCGTAATCCTCGACGAGGCTGACGAGATGCTCAACATGGGCTTCCTCGAATCCATCGACGCGATCCTGTCGCATGTTCCGGAAAACCGGAAAATGCTCATGTTCTCGGCGACAATGCCCGCCGAGATCGCAAAGATCGCAAAAAAATACATGAAGTCGCCCGTTGAGTTTGTCATCGGCAACCGCAACGAAGGAGCCGCCAACGTCCGCCATATATATTATATGGTCAACGCGCGCGACAAATATCTCGCGCTGAAGCGCATCGCCGACAACTCGCCCGACATCTACGGAATCATATTCTGCCGCACTCGGCGCGACACTCAGGAAATCGCCGACAAGCTGATAGCCGACGGTTATAACGCCGAAGCTCTCCACGGCGACCTTTCGCAACAGCAACGCGACATCGTCATGCGCAAGTTCCGCGACCGCGTCGTTTCGCTGCTGGTGGCCACCGATGTGGCGGCCCGCGGACTCGACGTCGACGATCTGACCCACGTCATCAACTACGGTCTTCCCGATGACACCGCCGTCTACACCCACCGCTCGGGCCGAACCGGACGCGCCGGAAAGACCGGAGTCAGCATCGCCATCATCCACTCGCGTGAAAAGGGCAAGCTCCGCGAAATCGAAAAGAAAATCGGAAAAACCTTCGAACGCAAGGAGGTGCCGACTCCGCAACATATAATCGAGAAACAGCTCTATAATCTGGCCGACCGAATCGAACGCGTCAAAGTCGACGAGACGGAAATCGTCAAATATATGCCCGGCATCATGCGCAAACTCGAATGGCTTTCTGAAGAGGATCTGCTCAAGCGCGTTGTCTCACTCGAATTCAACCGCCTGCTCGCCTACTACCGCGACGCTCCGACAATCGACTTCATCGACGAGAAGCCCCGCAAAGAACGCAAGAGCGATTCCAAACCGAAAAGCGACAAGGAGAAAGACCGCCGCACTGCCGAACGGGGCATGGAACGCATCTATGTCAATGTCGGCAAAGGCGACGGATTCTTTGCGGGAAACCTTATCGAGCTTCTCAACCGCGACGTTCAGGGCAAACGCGTCGATGTCGGAAGAATCGACCTTCTCCCCCACTACTCGCTGTTTGACGTGAAGAAATCGGATGCCCGACGCGTCGTCGAAGGCCTTCGCGGCGCTGACTGGACCGGAACACGCCTCTACTGCGAGATCGCAGATGCCGACAAAGACTACGCACGCGCATCGGCCCGTAAAAAACGAGGCGAGGCCGCCGAAGAGCCGGGCGAAACGACCTACGACTATTTCCTGAAGAAAAGCCGGTCGTCGGCAAAAAAATCAACAAAATCACGTAAGAGAAAATAATCCGTTACGAGCCAATGAACCTGAAATCAAGAACACTGATCGCACTGGCGGCCGTCGCCATTCTCAACTGCGCTGACGGCATGGCCCAGCAGACAGCCACCCAGGCGTTTTCGACCGTTCCGAGAAAAGTAATGCCGCTATTCGACGACAATGCGCGACTCGACATGATCGACTATTTCAACAGCAACATGTCGAACACGACTCAGAACAACTATGGCGGCCGGTCGCGGATCACCGCTCTCTCGCCGGAGCAACTGACTCTGAAAATGACGGATGCATCAGACTGCCAGATCTCTATTCTGCCTGACGGAAAAGACGGACTGATCGCCATGATCACAACGGTCGCCTCCCCGACGCCCGACAGCCGCATGACAGTCTATTCCTCCGACTGGTCACGCGACTTGACGTCGTCAGTCTTCACAAAACCGACTCTAAGCGACTGGTTGACTCCGGAGGGAAAGAAAAACAGCGCGACCGTCGAGACATCCGTTCCGTTCCTGCTCATCAGCTACAGCTATGATCCGTCGACCAGAACGCTGACTCTGACGAACAACACTGACGGATTTCTCGGAAAGGATGTCTACGAACCGCTCAGCGGCTACCTTCTCGAGAAAATCGAATATCACTTCAACGGCAAGCGTTTCAACCGCATCAAATGACGACCGGACCGATCACTCTCAGCCGGCTCAACCGCGCGATTGCCGCCTATCTGCAGCAACCGTCACTGACGAATGTCTGGGTCGTCGCGGAACTCATGGACGTCAGAGTCGCGCGAGGCCACTGCTACATGGAGCTGATTGAAAAAGACGCTTCGACCGGCTCGGTCGTGGCCCGGATGCGGGCCGCCATCTGGGCGAGCGTCTACACCGGACTGGCATCCCGCTTCCGCAAGGCGACCGGGCGCGAGTTCGCGACGGGGCTGAAAGTGCTTGTCTGCGGCACGGTCTCGTACCATCCGGCCTACGGACTGTCGCTCGTCATCAACAACATCGACCCCTCCTTCACCCTCGGAGAGGCCGAACGACGGCGAAGAGAGATCCTCGAGCAACTGACCCGCGACGGAATCATCAACGACAACAGATCGCTCGAGTGGCCCACGACAGCTCTCCGCATAGCAATCGTGTCTGCAGCAGGCGCGGCCGGCTACGGAGACTTCATCAACCAGCTCTACAACAATCCCTCGCGGCTGAAATTCACCACCCGACTGTTTCCGGCCGTGATGCAGGGGGAACGCACCGCACCGACAGTCATTGCGGCCCTCGACGCCATAGCCGCCGAGTCCGACCAATGGGACTGCGTCGTCATCATCCGCGGAGGAGGCGCGTCGAGCGATCTTCAGGCGTTCGACGATTATCCGCTCGCCTCAAACGTGGCGCAGTTTCCGCTCCCGGTCATTGTCGGAATCGGACATGAGCGCGACGTGACAGTGCTCGACTATGTCGCCAACATGCGGGTGAAAACTCCGACGGCAGCGGCCGAATGGCTGATCGCCCACAATGAGGCCGCCCTCGAAAGGGTGCGTCTGCTGGCCTCGGAGATCCTGCGAGTGGCCTCCGACCGGCTTTCGGGCGCACGGACCCAGCTGGCCTACCTCGAATCGACCCTGTCGATCGCCCCCAAAGGAGCCGTCGAGAGAGCGACCGGACGTCTGCGTCAGGCAACTGCCTCGCTCGGCAGCATCGGCGTCCGACGCATAAGCCCCGAACTGGCCCGTCTCGACCACACGGTCACGGCCATCGCGACTGCTCAGACAAACCTCATCCGACGTCGAAATGATCATCTCAACGCAATCGAACAGCTTCTTAAAGCCCTCTCTCCGGAAGCCACACTGCGCAGAGGCTACTCGCTGACACTTTTCGAAGGGAAGGCAGTGCGCGACGCAGCCTCACTCCCTTGCGGGGCAGAGGTGACAACGCGCGTCGCCTCAGGCGTCTTCAAATCAAAAGTCATCGACTGACAAATCCAACACTATTACTGAGACATATGCAAAAACCTGAATTCAAACCGGTAAGCGAACTAACCTACAATCAGGCCGTCAATGAACTCGACACGATTCTGCGCACAATGCAGAGCGACGCTTGCGACATAGACATGCTGGCCACATACACTCGGCGCGCAACCGAACTTCTCACGGAATGCCGCAACCGCCTGACCGCAACAGACCGCGAGCTACAGTCAATCCTGGCCGACCTGCAGCAATAGCAGATACAATAATGGCCGCGGATATGCGTTAGAAAATATGTGAACGCAAACATCTACGACATACACCGCTACGGAACCGTTGCCTTCCTATTGAGTGTGGGAGCGGTCGTCGCGGTGTTTTTATATTTCTCCAATTCGCTGGTCAACGATCTGGCCACTCAGGAACGTGCCAGAATGCAGATCTGGGCCGACGCCACGCGCGAGATAGTCAACGCCACGACCTCGGCAGATCCCGCCGAAAGCGACCACATCGACTTCCTGCTCAGCATCATCATCGCCAACAACAATATTCCAGTTCTGATCACCGACGACGCGGGCAATATCGTCGACAACCGAAACTTCAATCTCCCCGAGCCGACCGATCCGCTCAATCCGATGTTTCTTTCCGAAGCGAACGAAGCCTATCTCCGCGGAAAACTTGAAAAACTGAGCCACACCCCCAACGTGATCCACATCTCGATCGCACCGGGAATAAGCCAGCACATTTATTATGAGGACTCGACCCTGCTGCGCCACCTGAGCCTTTACCCTTATATCCAGCTCATCGTCATGCTCGCGTTCGTAGCCGTCGTCTACTTTGCCGTCAGCTCATCGAAGAAGGCCGAACAGAACAAAGTCTGGGTCGGGCTTTCAAAAGAGACGGCCCATCAGCTCGGGACTCCCATCTCCTCGCTGATGGCATGGATCGAGCTAATGCGTGCAATGGAGATCGATCCGGAAATGGTCGGCGAAATGGACAAGGATGTCAAACGGCTCTCGACGATCGCTTCGCGTTTCTCAAAAATCGGATCACGCCCGAAGATGGAGGAGTCGGATCTCAACGACGTCATAAGCCGGTCGGCTGGCTATATGTCGACCCGCATCTCGTCGCGCGTCAGTCTAAATGTAGCCACTGATCCCGACGCACTTATCGTCAACATGTCGGAACCGCTGGTCGAATGGGTAATGGAAAACCTGATCAAAAACGCAGTGGACGCCATGGAAGGCCAGGGCTCGATCTCCATCTCCGTCGGCCGCGTCGACAATATGGCTCAGATTCTTGTGAGCGACACCGGCAAGGGGATGTCGCGCAAAATGCGCAAAAATGTGTTCCGCCCGGGCTTCACGACAAAAAAACGCGGCTGGGGTCTCGGCCTGACACTTGCCCGGCGAATCGTCGAGCAGTATCATGGCGGACAGATCTGCGTCAGCGCCTCCGAACCCGGAGTCGGCACAACATTCCGCATCCTCCTGCCCCTCAGATAATCCCCTCCACTCTAACCGCACCCGACTCTTTATGGCCCACCGACAGCTTTTCATCAGCGACATGGACGGCACCCTGCTGTCGACCGACAGCCGTGTGACACCGGAATCCGCACGTCTGCTCTCCGAACTGACCCGCCGCGGCGCACTGATAACCGTGGCAACCGCCCGCACTCCCGCAACTGTCGAACCTCTGCTAAAAGATGTGGCAACAACTCCCCCCGCCATTGTCATGACCGGGGCGGCACTCTGGGACCGCCGTAAACTCCGGTTCGCCGAGCCACAGCTGATGAGTGACACGATGTCGGCCGAAGTCCGCAATCTCTGCAAACGGGAAGGGGTCAATCCGATGGTCTACACGATTGCCCCTGACAACTCCCGGATTGAAATGTTTGTCTACGGGCAGCCCGGCGATGCCGAACACAAATTCCTTGAAGAGCGGTCTGGCAGCCCCCTCAAACGGATCAACCTTCTTCCTGAAGGCCACGGACCGAGATTCCACGGCCGGACTGTGCTTCAGTTCGCAATCGGGAAAGCGGAACGGATCTATGCCGTCGCCGAACAGCTCCGCAACCGGATCGGATGCGCCGTTTCGGCCTATCCAGACATTTTCCAGGCCGATCTGGGCTTGCTCGAGGTGTTCGCTCCGGGAGTCTCAAAGGCCGCCGCGGTAGAACGCCTGCGAACGCTGACCGGAGCCGACGAAGTGACTGTTTTCGGCGACAACCTCAACGACCTGCCGATGATGGCGGTTGCCGACAGAGCGATTGCCGTCGGCAACGCCCTCGAAGCAGTGCGCGATGCTGCCGACGAGATAATCGGCGCGAACTCAACGGATTCAGTGGCCCGATATATCGCAGCACATTACTGCTGCCACCAATGAAACCGGACAGCAACTATCGGAAAAAATTTGGACGAATCAAGAAAAACGGTTAACTTTGCTGTCCGTTATGAAGAACGGATTTGACAACGACAAGTATCTGCGCATTCAGTCGCAGCACATCAAAGAGCGCATCGCTCAGTTTGGTAATAAACTCTATCTTGAACTTGGAGGGAAACTTTTCGACGACTACCACGCCAGCAGAGTTCTGCCCGGTTTTCAGCCAGACAGCAAACTCCGAATGCTCAGCCAGCTGCAGGATCAGGCAGAAATAGTCATTGTCATCTCGGCGCTCGACATAGAAAAAAACAAAGTCAGACAGGATCTCGGAATCACATATGACATGGACGTCCTTCGTCTTCGCGACGAATTCATGAAACGCGGGTTTCTTGTCGGATCGGTCGTGATCACCCACTACAACGGCCAGCGAAGCACCGACGCCTACCGCGAACGCCTGTCGCGCATGGGAATCAGATCCTATATCCACTATACAATCGAGGGGTATCCGAACAATGTCGGTCTGATCACTTCCGATGAAGGTTTCGGCCACAACGACTACATCGAGACGTCGCGGCCGCTCGTCATCGTGACTGCCCCCGGCCCCGGAAGCGGAAAAATGGCCGTCTGCCTCAGCCAGCTCTACAACGAGCACAAACGCGGCATCGAAGCCGGCTATGCGAAATTCGAAACGTTTCCCGTCTGGAATCTTCCGCTCAAACACCCGGTCAACATCGCCTATGAAGCCGCCACGGCCGACCTCAACGATGTCAACATGATCGACCCCTTCCATCTCGAAGCCTACGGAAAAACGGCCATCAACTACAACCGCGACATCGAAATTTTCCCGGTCCTCAACGCCCTCTTTGAAGGCATCTATGGCGAAAACCCCTATAAATCGCCGACTGACATGGGTGTCAACATGGTCGGATTCTGTATTGACGACGACGAAATCTGCCGCCGGGCCTCAAACAACGAAATCATACGCCGCTACTTCACGGCTCTCAACTCGCTTGCTCTCGGCGAAAGCAACGACAATGAAGTCAACAAGATCGGTCTGCTTTTCAAACAGGCAAAAATCGACATCTCCTATCGCCGTCCGATCGCAGCGGCCCGCGAGCGCGCCGAACGCGACGGCGTGCCCTGCTCGGCAATCGAACTCGCCGACGGAACAATCATCACTGCTTCCACCTCGCCCCTTCTCGGACCGAGCGCGGCTCTGATCCTCAACGCGATCAAACATCTTGCCGGAATCGACCACACTCTCCGCCTGATTCCGCAGGAAATGATCGAACCGATCCAGCACACCAAGATCAACTATCTGCGAAGCCGCAACCCGCGCCTCCACACCGACGAAGTGCTCGTCGCGCTGTCGGTCCTGTCGACGACCGACACCAATTGCCGGCGGGCGCTTGAGATGCTCCCGCAACTCGACGGATGTCAGGTCCACTCGACTGTAATGCTCGGCGAGGTCGACCACAAGATTTTCAAGAAACTCGGCGTCGGGCTGACCTGCGATCCCGCGAAAAAGCGCAAATAGCAACCAGCATCGCCGCATTTTTGCGGTGAAAAACGACATTATTCGCCGCAAAAATGCGGCGAATCTTTGGTCTATTCCCTGCAAACCGCTAAATTTGCAGCATGAGAAGACCCCAAAGACACAGCGCCTACATCTGGCAACATGAGAACTGGCCGCATTTCAGTTGGAATGCTGAAGCGTTGCTTGAGCCAATGAGTAGACTTAGCCAGTTGCATGGACTTCTGAATGGCCGGATGTCGATGCTTGGCTTTGATGAAAAATGTCGGTCATCACTTTCCGCAATGACCGAGGAGCTTATAGGCTCATCCGAAATTGAAGGCGTAAGGCTCAATCCCAATTCTGTGCGAAGCAGCATTGCCCGGCGACTCGGAATTGAGGATGACGGCCTGCTCATCGAAGACCATTATGTCGAAGGTCTTGTCGACGTGATGTTCGATGCAGTACATAACTGCAGAGAGCCGTTGACAGATGAACGACTGTTCGGATGGCATGCGGCACTTTTCCCTTTGGGCAGAAGCGGAATGCACCGTATCACTGTCGCCGACTGGCGAAAGGGGGAAGAGCCGATGCAGGTCGTTTCAGGTGCATTCGGACATGAGAAAGTCCACTACGAGGCTTCGGCATCTGCTGATGTTCCTGCTGAAATGGAACGTCTGATCAATTGGTGTAATAATGCCGCACTGTCGCCATTCATCATGGCTGCAGTGGCACATCTTTGGTTTGTAACCGTCCATCCGTTCGACGACGGAAACGGACGCATAAGCCGGACACTCGCCGATATGCTACTGGGCCGCCTCGACGTGGATTCAGCCCGCTATTACAGTATGTCGGCTGAAATCAATCGGAACAAGAAAGAATATTACGAAATACTGGAACGCACCCAGAAAGGCGATCCCGATATAACCGAATGGCTTCTGTGGTTCTTCGGCTGCCTTGAAAATGCCATCACACGTGCTTCAAGCATCATCGAGCGCACATTGGAAAAGGCAGCTTATTGGGACAAATTTCATAACGTTGACATCAACGAACGACAGCGCAAAATCATCAATCGTCTGTGGGATGGATTCGAGGGGAAACTGACCACCTCCAAATGGGCAAAGATCTGCAGGTGCTCTCAGGACACCGCACTCCGCGACATCAATGACCTTATATCCAAAAACATGCTCCGCAACAGCGGGGAAGGAGGCCGCAACGCCAACTATCTTCTTCCGTAATAAAGTGGAGTTGGGGCAATAACAGAATCCATTCCTGTGGATTCACTGAGGCTAACACCGTCTCAGAGCCGCTTCGGTTTCTGGGTCAGAATTGAGCGGATGGCTTTTGCCACGCCTGACGAATAGGCGTTGAATATATTGTTGACGAGCACGACATCGGTCACTCCGTTGGTGCGTATGTACGTTTCCAGATTGTCGATGAAATAACGGTGGTCGACAACATGAACCTCATCAAACGAACCGAAAAGGAAAGGCGGAAGCGCATTTCCGAAACTGTCTTTGATTATGAGCAGACGTCGGCCGGTGTTTCCCGATGTGCGCACGGCTGTCACCTTAGCGTCGCCCCCCATGAACATCGAATAACTGCCACCGCCTTTATAGGAATTCGGCATGAAGAAATCGCCCTTGTAGGAGGCCGACTGGGATTTTACATGAAATGCCGAATCGAGCGTAAATGAGCGGTAGGTCGTCGAATAGAGCGTGTCCTTCGGTGTGTAGTAGACAAATGTCTCCGGCGAGCGCTTGACAGCGTTGTCCTTTGAGTAGCCATACATAGAGCCGACAAAGCCCGGGCGCTCATGAGCGTCGAAACGGTCAATGGTCGCAAACGGCACCCGCGCCACCTCGGCGAATTTCATAGCGGCATAGTATGCCCCGAGCGGTGTCCAGTGATGGTCCGTCCGGAAATAGATCGGCTCTGCAGCGTGCTGTCCGAGGATAGTATAGACGTCGACTGCCCTGACCGAATCGTCGAGAAGCGAATAGATATTGCGTATTGTGGGCAACTGCCGGTAGGTGCGCGACTTCACCTTGTCAGGACAATAGTATTCGATCGGCGTCGGGATGACCATACAATAGACCTGCACCGCGCTCCCGAGCGTCTTTTTATAGAAATTTGCGGTTTCAGCCCACGCTTTTCCTCCCGAAGCCTCTCCTTTATATACCATCATCGCACGCACCTCCGGAATCTCGCCGGCCACAATGATTCCCGCCGACGCCACCTTTGCAGGGGCGTTGGCTCCGATCTGACCGATGTCGGCGATGTCGCGGTTTTCCCTCTCGCCGTCATGGCCGTCGGCCGCCACCGCCTCCTCTGTCTCAGCTTCGGGCACTTCGGCATGGAATGTGACCGCATCATCGCCCGAACGGCGCAGGACCATCCCATCCTTGATCTGCATGTGGAGCGCCATGAAACGGTCGCGATAGGGTTCGCTGTCGCTGAACCATGCTGAAATGTCGCGCGAGTAGTCTCCGGCGAAAAGAGCCTCATGGCTATAGTCCGGAAAAGCGGCGAGATCGCGTTTTTCCAGTTCGGAAAATGTCGAACGCGGAAAAGCGACAAACACAACAGTCAGCACTCCGAAGAGCGTTCCGATCAAGACAAGAAATATGATGTGGCGGTTCATTGGCACTTGTGGCAAAGAGAGGTTCTACTGGTTGAGATATGTGATATACATGTCATAGGTGCGTGCCGTAGAGGCATGGGTCGCATTATTGGCGAAAAGAATGTCGGTTATTGCGTTATCCGCAACATAGTCTTTCATATTTTCGGTGAAATAACGGCAGTCAATCACATGGATCTCCTCAAACGATCCGAACAGATAGCCGGGAATGGCGTTTCCGAAGCTGTCTTTGAGAATGATCAGCCGGCGTCCGTTTTTAGTCGGAGTCACAACCTTTGTCAGCTTCGAGTCTCCGCCCATGAAGGTGCAGTAGGTCGACACGCCCTTGAACGGAAGAAAGAATTTACCTTCGCGAGGCTCTGACTGCGAGATTACGCGGCGGCGCGCCTTGTCAAGCGTATAGGTGACATAGGTTGTCGAAACCTCTATATCACGCGGCGTATAGTAGACGAAATCCTCCGGAGCATTCTTGACTGCCGGATCTTTCGAGAAACTGTACATCGTGCCGACATAGTCCTCGACAACGTGGGTGTCGTAGTCTTCAAGCGGCAGAAACGGGACCCCGGCAGCCGAAGCAAACGCCTTTGCGGCATAGTAGGCTCCGAGCGGAGCCCAGTGGTGGTCGGTACGGGAATAGATCGGTTCGTCGACATGCTCGCCAAGCACTGGAAACAGATCAATTCCTTCCACTCCCGTCTCAAGCTCTTCGAACATGACACGGATGAACTCATGAGTGGATTTCGGCAGATTTGCCGCCGCGTCGGGCGTGTAGTAGGCCGACGCCGTAGGGATCGGCATGACCCAGATTCTGACATCGGGAAACTCCTGATGATAACGGTTGACTGATGCGGCATAGCTGCGGGCCGACGAGGCAGTTCCGCCGAAAGTGTCGAACGAACGGACGCTGTCGCCCTTGCCGACAACAAAGATTCCCCGCGAGGTGCGCCTGTAGGGAGCCGAGCCGGTCACGGTGTTGACATAATCATATTCGACATAGCCCGTCGGTTGCTCTTCCGAAACGGCGTCCTCAGCGGATCCGCCCGCCAGAGCGATAAATTCGGCATGCATGTCATCGACCGACTCAGGGGTTTCAGCCACGGCCTGGAACAGTCCGGCGGCAGCTACCATTTGGATTATGAGTAATTTCTTCATTTTCTGAATTTTGACAATTGGAGGATTGATTTGCAGAGATCAGAATCTCGTATAGAGGAAAGCGTTGTTTGTCGCTCCGATCAGCAGCGCCACACTGACAATAAGGATCAAAGCCGAGACAGCGACACGCGTGCCAAGAGCCACAGTCACATGACCTGCGGAACTCTCTCCGAAAATTCGCGACGGCAGCGAAGAGACAATCCGGCGCACAGGCATGCAGAACAGTATCGCCACGATCCAGAGCCAGAATCGGTCGAAAACCGCGCTCTCGGCTGCGAAGTCCCAGTGGTCGGCCGACAGTCCGAAAAAGGAATGGAAGAACACTCCCATCCGGCCAAGATCGTCGAAGTAGAAAATACCCCATCCGACCACAATCAGCAGCAAGGCATAGAGGTGAAGCAACGGACGCGGAATCCGGGAGGCATAAGGAAGAAGCGCAAACTTCTCGACCATCACGATCAGCCCGAAATAGAGTCCCCACAGGATAAAATTCCACGCGGCACCATGCCAGAGACCGGTCAGAAACCAGACGACCATTATGTTGAGGAACTGATGGGCGCGATTGCCTCCCAGAGGAATATAGACATAGTCGCGGAAGAACGAACCGAGCGACATGTGCCAGCGGCGCCAGAATTCGGTGATTGTCCTCGAACAGTAGGGATGGTTGAAATTCTCGCAGAAGTGGAAACCGAGACAACGTCCGATTCCGATCGCCATATCGCTGTAGCCCGAGAAGTCGAAATAGATCTGGAAGGTGAAGGCGACGATGCCGATCCACGCACCTCCGGTCGAAAGATTCGACATGTCGGATTTGAGAAACTGGTCGGCGATCTCAGAAAACTGATTGGCGATGATCACTTTCTTGCCGAGACCGATCAGAAAGCGGAAAACGCCGTCGGATATATCTTCGGCCGAAGCCCGGCGCGAATTGATCTCGGCCGCAACCGAGCCGTAGCGCACGATCGGGCCTGCGATGAGCTGCGGAAACATCGAGATGTAGAGCAGCAGATTGAAAAAATTGCGCTGTGCAGGAGCCTCGCGGCGATAGACATCGACCAGATAGCTGACCGACTGGAATATATAGAAACTGATACCTATCGGCAGCGCGATCGAGGGAACGCCGACCGGGATTCCGAGATCTGCAAGAATCTGGGCGAAGAAACCGGTGTACTTAAACGTTGCCAGAATCGCCACATTGGCCGCAACGCCTGCTGTAAGGGCCATTTTGCGGTGTTTCGATGCCGAGGCTATCACCTTGCCGGCAAAAAAGTTGACCGCAACGCAACCCAGCATCAGGAAGACATAGACCGGTTCTCCCCAGGCATAGAACAGGAGCGAGAAAGCCACAAGTACGGCATTGGCGAATGGATGTTCACACTCAAGCCGTCCGGAGAAGAGCCGGCGGTCGATCAGCCGCGCCCCGGAATAAAGAAGTATGAATGCGGGGAGAAATACGAACAGGAAGAACAGATCTGAAAAAACCATGATTAATCTTTCGCGGAGAGGGTTTCAATAACTGTTTTCAAAATAATATCAGCAACGCGGCGTGCCCCTTCGGCCGATGTGTGCGTTCCGTCGGTAGTGAAACGCGGTTTCACCTTCTCTTCGGCCGGATCGATTCCGCTTTCAAGATCGAGTCTGACGACCGGAACTCCAAGCCGCTTTCCGCAGCGCGCGATCAGATCGGCCACACGGGCTATGTTTGCGGGCGACGTCGCCGTGGTCGGCATCGGAGTCACAAGAATCAGCGAAGCCCCCGGGAAACGTTCCTGCAACATCCTGCAGGAAAGCATCACCGAACGGGCAAGCGAGGTCGCTCCCGAGGGGAGAGCCGACGTGATTGTCGACAGATTGACCTGCGAGGCGTCGTCGGCCCATATACCTGGGCGGCGGCGCGAAAACCACGCGTCATTTGTCCCGCACATGACAACAATCAGGTCCGGAATCTGGACTCGGCCGGAATCGGCATCGGCTTTCAGTCTGACAACCTGATTGTAGATGACATTGTCCGGACCGAGAACCGCAATATTCTCGTCGGGGTTGCGGCGTGTGCGGGCCGTGTTTGTCCAGGTTGCCCCACTTCGGGCATAGCTGCGGCAGAAGGCCGGCTGAAGCGTTTCGCGCAGCCAATAGTTCCAACCCTTAGGATTGTCGCAGAGATCGCCGCCGATCCATGTGTTGCTATCTCCTAAAAGAATTATGTTTGCCTCTGCGGCTGTCTCGGTCTCTCCGTTTGCAAAAACAGAAAAACAACAGACAATAGCCATCAGAAGGCATGCGGCCAGTTTTCGGCTCATGTTGAAATCAGTATTTAAAGGTTTCAGGGCTGGCATCGGTCAAATTGCACGTGCCAGAGCGGCAAACACCGCTTCATGACATGCAAAGTTACGCATTTTCAGAAGAAAAAGGCCGCCGTAAGGCGACAAATAACATTTTTTCAAAAAATCTCGCCGCGAAGACGGTAGTTGTTGCGCAATTGCTCGAACGAGGAGGGGTTAGAGCGCAGATCTGCGGTGTCTTTAAACGGATCGTAGCTCCCGGCCACCACTTCAGCAGTGACCGTATCGGGAGCCGACGGCGGAACCGGCTCCGACAGAACGGGGACCGGCAATCCGAGTTTTTCAGCGACCGCTCCGACAGCCATTGCCGTCGCACGGATCTTGCCTTCGCGCGAATAGCCGGCGATGTGCGGCGTGGCGATATAGGCCAGACTGAGCAGCCGCTCACTGATCTTCGGCTCGCCTTCCCAACAGTCAACGACTGCTTTGCCCACACTTCCAGCCTCGATTGCCTCAACCCAAGCGTCATTGTCGGCAACGGGTCCGCGTGCCGAATTTATGACCATCGGACGGCGCCCGAGCGATCCGAAAAAACGCGCGTCGAGCAAATGATGTGTTGGATGAGGTCCGGACTTAGTGTAAGGAGTGTGGACAGTTATAATATCGGCATTGCGGGCTATTTCATCGAGGGAGCAGAACCCCGCCTTCCCTTCCCGTTCAGCTCTGGGAGGGTCGCAAAGCATAAGATTCATGCCCAGTCCACGGGCCCAGCGGGCCACGATCGATCCGACGTTGCCTACTCCGACAATTCCGATTGTCAGGTCTTTCAGATCCCGGCCATAGGCAGCGATGACGGCCGCGAGAACATACTGCGCCACGGCCGGAGCGTTGCATCCGGGCGCGTTGCACACGGTTATGCCGGCTGAGCGACACCATTCAGCGTCGACATGATCGAGACCGATCGTTGCCGAAGCGATGATGCGACATTTCGATCCGTCGAGCAGATGTCGGTCGCAGCGTGTGCGTGTGCGTGTGATCAGCGCGTCGGCATCTGCCATAGCCTCCGGAGTGATTTCTTCCGGGGAAAGATAGCTGACCGACGCCACATTTTCAAAGATTCCGCGCGCAAAAGGGATATTGCGCTCGATAACTATGCGAGGAGAGCCCATATGTAGAGAATAAGATAAAGTGAGAGTATAGTGCAGACCGCGATATAACCGCGGTTTTCTGCCTTGATTCTAAAAAACAGAGCCGTCTGATAGGCGACGCAGCAGTTGAGAAGAGGTAGATAGGCCGTTATGTTGGCGAAGTCTATGACAGCGAGCATTAAAGTGGCTATGGTGACGGTTACGAGCAAGCCGGACAGAGAACGTGCGCGTGCGTTATAGCTGTAGACTTTGACCATATTGGTCAGTGTCATGACAAAACCGACGATCACTGTCACTATGATAACGGCCACAAGCTGGGCTGTGTCGGCGAGATCAAGCTGGGTGAAGACACTGAATCCGGCCGGGAATGTTATCTGAGCAAGATCTATCCAGCCGACCCCCCATGCGATCCACCACGGGACGACTACGCCTGTCAGCGCAGACAGAAGCGTCCGGAAAGTGAAACAGCGCATCTGGGCGCATCCGGCTATGAATACCGGCAGATAGGCCACCAGTGCATACTGAAACATCGAGCCGGCCGACAGCAAGGTAAAGACAAGAAACACCCGCTTCGCACCGCTGACCGGCTGCTGATAGACCGTGTAGATCAGCCCCATAGCCGACAGGACAACCAGAGCCACCATCATGCCCGAACAGGCTCTGGTGGAAATCAGCGGACTGGCCGCCTCCATAAACCCGAACACACCGAGATAGAGCAACGATGAGGTTCGCAGCAGGTTGAAGGCGTTGTTTATGAAAACCATCGCACCCATTGTAACGGCAATGGCAATGAGTGCGGCTCCAAACGAGACCGCACCCGTAAGAAAATCTGCCGAAGCCGCACCTGTCACAAGCCCCCGGCCAGTAGCGATCGCCGGCAACTTGGCTACAGACGAAGCAATCAAAATTGCAATCGTCGCCACTGCCACCAGCGAATAGGCTCCAAGCCGGCTTCTAAGCAGTAAAGTGATCGATCGTTCAGTCGGTTTCAATTCAGCGTCGCTTATTTCATTACATCGCGGCCGATGTCGCGACGGAAATACGCCCCGTCAAAATTGATCCGGCCAATTGACCCGAAGCTTTTTTCGAGGGCCTCGGCAAGTGTGTCGCCCAGAGAGCTGACCGCGAGCACTCGTCCGCCTGATGTCAGCAGATCGCCGTTGTCACCGCGGCTTGTTCCGGCGTGGAACACGATGCTGTCGGTCACGTCGCCGACACCGGTGATCACTTTTCCTTTAGGATAAGACCCGGGATAGCCTCCGCTGACCATCATGACTGTCGCTGAGGCCTGAGGACTGTGGCTAAGTTCGAGATCGCCGAGATCTCCCGCGGCAGCAGCTTTCATCAACCCGACAAGGTCGGAATCGACGCGAAGCATCACCGCTTCCGTTTCAGGGTCGCCCATGCGGACGTTATATTCGATCACCATCGGTTCGCCGCCGACGTTGATGAGTCCGAGAAAAATGAATCCGCGGTAGATGATATTTCTGTCGGAAAGGCCTTTGATTGTCGGTTCGATTATGCGGGTGCGGACCTTCTCCATGAACTCGCTGTCGGCAAACGGAACGGGACTCACGGCACCCATACCGCCGGTATTAAGGCCGGTATCACCTTCGCCGATACGCTTGTAGTCTTTAGCGACAGGGAGCACACGATAGCCTCCGTTGCCGTCGGTCAGGACAAAGACCGAACATTCGATTCCCGAAAGGAACTCCTCGACAACAACCGTGGCGCTTGCTCCGCCGAACATTCCGGAAAGCATTTCGCGCAGACTGCTGCATGCCTCTTCCAGACTGTCTATGATCAGAACGCCCTTTCCGGCAGCCAGGCCGTCGGCCTTCAGCACATAGGGAGGATTGAGCGTCGAAAGAAACTCGCATCCTTCATCGGCGGTAGCGGCGGTAAACGAGCGGTAGCGGGCTGTCGGTATTGAATTCTCAGCCATGAACTGCTTGGCAAAGTCCTTGCTGCCCTCAAGGCGGGCACCCTCTTTCGACGGTCCGACCACCAGAACATTGGGAAGTTCCTTTGCCATAAAGTCATAGATTCCGGCAACAAGCGGATCCTCGTTACCAACAACAATCATATCGATGCTTTCGGCCACGACAAAGTCCTTGACGGCCTCGAAATCCAATGGCGAGAGCGCGACGTTTGTGCCATAGGCATCCGTGCCGCCATTGCCGGGGGCAATGAACAGTTTCTCAGTCAGAGGACTCTGGTTTATTTTCCATGCGAGGGCCGATTCGCGGCCGCCCGATCCGAGCAATAGAATTTTCATTTGTTGGAGGATTGGGGTTAGTTATTGATGGTTGTTGCTGAAATCTGATTAATCGTTTGACTCCTGATTGTCAGAGCCATTCTGTCCGGGACGTTTCCATCCGCGGCGCGGGCGGAAGGTCCCACCGCTCTTCTCTTTCGAGATCGAGGGGTCGCGGCCGATGAT
>JAIDJZ010000033.1 GCA_029051965.1 Paramuribaculum sp.
GGATGGACCTGAAGCGAAAGATCGCCGGCAGCGTCGATAATCTTGATAATAAGAGGGAACGTATTGCCGAAACGTAGGTAGTTGTGTTCTCCGACAAGAGCGGCTTTATATGTCTCAAGAATTTCAGGAAGGGTTTTGCCTGCATCCGGGCCATTGTCGATCACCGACGGATTCGACGGCACACCGGAAACTTCCCAGCTCTCGCCGATATTAGTCTGTTCGGTCTCTATGCCCTTGAACGGAGCAATTTTCTCACCGCCCCAGATCACACTTTTCAGAATCGGGCGAAATTTCAAAGGAGGAATGTTTGGTGTTTCCATTTTGTTATTATCAGTTATTATGTGTTATCCTGAGGAATTGAACTGATGTTCATGGCAAATTTACGTCTTTTTCTCCACTCACGCAACACTGAAAATCACACTTCCGACGATTTTTTTCATCCCGCAGCGAACCGACAGCGCCCCCATATGTTATAATTGCAAGAGAAGGCATTTTGCTGGCGTTATTAAAAAGCCGAATTACAATTTACGATAACCTTCTCAGCCCCTTTCCGCCATCCGGAAGGGGCTCTTTGTTTGCAGACTGATGAACAATGAACCGAGCGGCGTGTCCGGTCGTAAGGTCCGGACACACCGCTCGGTAAAGTCTTGATTATTATGCCGCGCGCAGACGGTCAGTCGCCCATCGTGCGGAGAAGCTCGTCGTTGCTCGACGTGCGCTCCATCCGGTCCTTGATGAACTCCATCGACTCGATCGACGTGCGGTCGGCCAGGAAACGGCGGAGAATCCACATTCGGTTGAGCGTCTCCTCACGCAGAAGCAGATCGTCGCGACGCGTGCTCGACGCCATGATGTCGACAGCCGGGAACACCCTCTTGTTCGAAAGCTTGCGGTCGAGCTGAAGCTCCATATTTCCCGTGCCCTTGAACTCTTCGAAGATGACTTCATCCATTTTCGAGCTCGTCTCTGTCAGCGCCGTAGCGATGATCGTCAGCGATCCGCCGTTTTCAATATTTCTCGCAGCTCCGAAAAAGCGTTTAGGCTTCTGGAGGGCATTCGCGTCGACACCGCCCGACAGGATCTTGCCCGACGCCGGCGAAACCGTATTGTACGCACGCGCCAGACGCGTAATCGAGTCAAGAAGAATGACAACGTCATGGCCGCACTCAACCATGCGCTTTGCCTTCTCGAGAACGATTCCGGCGATTTTCACATGTCGGTCAGCCGGCTCGTCGAAAGTCGATGCGATCACCTCGGCATTGACGCTGCGGCTCATGTCGGTCACCTCTTCAGGGCGTTCGTCGATGAGAAGAATCATGATATATGTCTCCGGATGATTCTCGGCGATCGCATTTGCGATATCCTTGAGAAGAATTGTCTTACCCGTCTTCGGCGGAGCGACGATCAGACCGCGCTGGCCTTTGCCAATCGGAGAAAACATGTCGACGATGCGTGTCGAGATATTGGCTGAACGTCCGGAGGTCAGATCGAATTTTTCGTCAGGGAAAAGCGGAGTCAGATGTTCAAACGGAACGCGGTCGCGGATAAACTCCGGCGAACGGCCGTTGACCCTCAGAACCTTCATCAGCGGGAAATACTTCTCACCCTCACGCGGCGGACGGATCACAGCCTCTACGACGTCGCCCGTCTTCAGACCGTGGCTCTTGACCTGCTGCTGAGTCAGATAGACATCATCGGGCGAAGGAAGGTAATTGAAATCGCTCGACCGGAGAAAACCGTGGCCTTCCGGAGCGATTTCGAGAACACCGGACGTCTCGATGATTCCGTCGAAACTGTAGAGCGGCATCTGCTGCCCCTGGTTCTGCTGATTGTTGCGGTTCTTTTTATTGCGGTTTTTCTGATGCTGCTTGTCGAGTTTTTCCTGCTGCCACGGCTCGAGAAGATTGATCGGCTGGGCCGCAGCGGCGGCTGCGGCTGCCGCCGCTGCCTCCTCCTTCTCGCGCTGGCTGCGCGGCACAAATTTACGGCCTTCTCCACGCGGGAAAAACGATCCGAATGCCGAGTCCTTGCGACCGAACTCCCGGCGACCCTGCTGGCGGTCGCTCTGCTGAGGCTGCTGTTCGCCGCCCTGCTGCTGATCTTCGGACTTCGGCTGATTTTCAGCGACAGCGTCTGCTCCCGGCTGTGGCTCTGCCGTCGGAAGCAATGCGACAGGCTCGGCTTCAACGGCCTGCACCTGAGGAGCGGCAGCCGACTGCGCGTCGGAAGCACCCTCCGGCTGAGTCGTCTGATTCTCCTGACGCGACGCCTCGTTCTTGCGGCGGCGTCCGCGTTTCGGCTTCTCTTCCGCAGGCTTTTCCTCCGGCTGCCCAGCAGGCTCTACCGGCTCTTCCGACGGTGCTTTTTCCGTCGGAGCTGCATCCTGAGCCTCCTTCGACGCTTCATTTTTTGGCTTTCGCCCACGGCGCTTAGGCGTCTTCACCTCCTCGGTGGTCTCAGCCTG
Organism: Paramuribaculum sp.; assembly: GCA_029051965.1. GTDB lineage: Bacteria > Bacteroidota > Bacteroidia > Bacteroidales > Muribaculaceae > Paramuribaculum. The sequence continues at coordinate 2,465 of JAIDJZ010000033.1, forward strand.
CGCTGCAGTTTCTTCCTGAACATTCTTTTCTGCCTGAGTCTTTGACTCCGACTTTGATCTGGCATTCTTTTTAGGTTTAGCTTCCTCCTTATTCGCTTCGGGCGATTCCTCGCCTGAAGCTGAGTTCTTGGCCGGACGTCCACGCTTCGACTTCGGCTTATCCGATTGTGTTTTACGGCTTTTAGCGGCAGTGGCGACCGAATTGATCGCCTGCTGGTCGAGGATGTCGTAGACAACCGATTCTTTATCTGAGAGATTGACTTTTTTCAGGCCCATTCCTTCAGCAACTTCTTTCAGTTGCTCGTCAGACATGGATTGTAGATCTGAAATATTATACATGCTTATATTGTTGATTGAGAGGGGATTTTTCCAACGCGTTTTTATATGGTTTCTGAAACCGTTTCATTTTTTGATTCCGCCCGGACATCATAATCTGAGTTGGCAGGCAAAATCCAGTTATCTGATTTTCCGACAGCCGTTTACCGGCCTAATATCAAGTCAGCGACGCGCCTTCCGATCTTTTCAGACGGAAAGACATCATTCTACTGTTATCTCAAAATTTAGTTTGCAATTAGTCAGAAAAGAATTGATTCGTCGTTGCCGACTATGAAATTAAGAGCAACGGAGTGATCGAATTAATCTGCGGATATTCTGAATTCCGTCGGGGTCAGGCAACCGTAACAGTCCGGCCCCGCCTTAGAAATTGTTTAAATCAAAAACACTTCCTTATATTAACCACGATGCAAAGTTAAATGTTTTAATCCAATTTTGCAAACCTCATGAAAAAAATACGTGAATTTCCTTTCAGCCCATCGTATCGCATCAACTGCCCGCCCGGCAGACTTTCCTGAACCACATCGACTGCGCAAACGTTCAGATTGAAACAGACACTCGCAACCGCCATGTTCGACTCCTTTGTTGAAATACTACGCGAATATCCGACCCTCGCTCTTTTCCTCACTGTCGGCCTCGGATTTCTGATCGGAAAGTTCCGCATCGGCAACTTTTCGCTCGGAAGCGTCACCTCAGTACTTCTTGTCGGGGTCATCATCGGGCAGTTGCGCATCCCGATGACAGGTCCCGTCAAGATGGTATTCTTCATGATATTCCTCTTCTCGATCGGCTATAGCGTAGGACCCGACTTCTTCAGATCGCTCAAAGGAGGAGGGCTCCGTCAGGTCCTCTTCGCAGTAATCATGAGTGCCGCATGTTTTGCGACGTCGTTTCTTATCGCCCGCATAATGGGCTACACCAAAGGTGAAACCATCGGCCTCTTCTCAGGCTCGCAGACATGCTCGGCACTTCTCGGCGTCGGCACTGAGGCTATCGGAAAAATGAACCTGCCGCCCGACCGACTCGCCGAGCAGCTGAACATCATTCCGGTCTGCTATGCCGTCACATATATTTTCGGAACTCTCGGAACTGTCATCATACTCGGCAACCTCGGCCCGAAACTTCTCGGAGGCATAGAAAAAGTCAAAGCCCAGACCGCCGAACTCGAACTCAGCCTCTCCAATGCAGGCAAAGCAAAAGATCCGGCGACAGTCAGCGCCCTGACAAACGCAAGCTATCGCACATACCGCGTGGAAACAGACCTCTTCACAACGCCGCGCACCGTCTGTGAGATCGAGCGCCTCCTCCACGGCAAAGGGCTGACCGTCTACATCGACGCCCTCTCTCACGACGGACACGTAAGCGTCCCTGACCACGACGACCTCATCCGCCTCGGCGACGAAATCGTCATCTGCGGCCGACTCGAATATATCGTCGAAGTCAGCCGGTATATCGGCGAGGAGATCGCCGCCACATCACTTCTCTCCTACCCGCTCGACCGCATCGGCGTCATCGTGAAGCGCAAAGGTTTTGCCGGCCACTCTCTCGGCGAGCTCCGCCGCTCCGCATTCATGCACCGCGTTGTCATACGCGACGCCGTACGCAGAGGCGACTATATGGTGCTCGACAACTCGACCCGCTTTCAGAAAGGCGACCGGCTGACAATCGTAGGCCGTTCAGTCCAGGTCAAAAAAGCCGCACGCGAAATCGGCCACATCGACCGCCCCTCCTATTCAACAGACATAATGTTTGTCGGACTTGCAATTTTCATCGGAGGTCTGTTCGGAGCCATGAGCATCTGGATCGGAAGCATTCCCGTCAGCTTCGGGACAAGCGGAGGCGCGCTCGTGGCCGGCCTCGTCTTCGGATGGCTACGGTCGAAACGCCCGACATTCGGCAACATACCCCCGGGCGCGCTCTGGTTCATGAACCATCTCGGCCTCAACGTTTTCATTGCCGTCGTCGGAATCGAAGCCGCCCCGTCGTTCGTAGCCGGACTCAGATCAGTCGGACCAATGCTCTTTCTCGCCGGCGCGATTGCTACAATGCTGCCGGTCCTCTTCGGACTTTGGCTCGGCCACCGCATATTCCGCTTTCCGCCTTCCATCACGCTCGGATGCTGCGCCGGAACACGAACAAGCACCGCATCGCTCGGAGCCGTCCAGGACGCCCTCGGCAGCACCCTGCCGGCCATTGGCTACACCGTGACCTATGCCGTCTCGAATATCCTGCTGGTCATCTGGGGACTGCTGACCGTCCTGCTCATCTGACACGCTCGAAGAGAATGTTTATTTATCCTTATGATTGGCAAATGCGCTGAACAACACCACCACAAACAAGAACTTAATTATGGCCCAAATGGCTTTAAATGGCCATTTCCACCACCAGCCCGATCCGAAGAATCCGGTTTTTTCATCATCGTCGTCTCTCTCCTCTTTATCCTTTGAAGCGGATCGCGATTTTTTGACATCCTCGATTTCGTAGTTCCACGGAGTATACTTATTCGGAGTAGGAGGCAAATCTGCCGCACTCGTCTTGACTGTACCATCTTGCATTATAGCGTGGACAGCCCCGTTCCTTTCCCATATCAGTTTAGAAATTGGCTTCCCGGCATTGTAAACGCCATACCACTTGCCGTTGGTGCTAAGGCGTTCAACGCAGGTTCCATTGATGCGCACAGCACACACATCTTTGTTTTTAGCACCCCAATCATCCTCCAGACAAGAAGTTGAATCACACTCTCCGATTATTCTATACTTTGCCATTTTTATAAAATATATTTTCCTTTCCCGTTCCCCTGAGGAAAATGATAAAAAGCCGAAAGCGTGGGAACTGCTCCCCAATTCCTTTCGAGTCAGACAGTGGCAGATGCTATCAATGTTTTCAGGTAAAGAAACACACTCTCACGTCGTAAGATGGCCCACGACGATTGAATGCCCTCTTCTTCTCGCATTGGGTCACTAAGCTTCCACACTTCCGACACATGAGAATCAGCAAGACACTTTCATGTTATTTCAGCAACCGAATTAACGGTATATTGCAAATGTACGCATATTTTTGTTTTTGGACAAGTTTTGCTCCGATCCGGCCTGTCCGCCCACCCCGTTCTTCCTAAAACGATGCATTTTGTTTGTCCGTGATTCCTATCAATCCCCGCGCCCTTCCTACTGCCTTGCGTAGGCACAAAAAAAATTGATTGTCTCGCGACAACCAATCTTAGTTAACCTTAAATCTAATACCATGAAAAACACATTGCAAAATTAACATCTTCATCCGAATCCGACAAACATTCCTGCAATAAATTTACACTGCTTTAACATATTTTTAACCGGACAATCACTTTCAGACAGCATTCAGCTGACATAATGATTCCATTATCAGATTATGCTTACTTTTTGCAACACATTTCACACAATATCGGCTCCCTGTGGCATACGCCCATTCAACACATTTTAACCTAATTATATCTAATTGATTTTCTGTCGATTACTCACATCCATCCGAAAACTCCGCAAACATAGTCGTTGAAAGATATTTGTCGGCACGGTCCGGAAAAACAACCACAATATTTCCGCTGTCAATGCGTTCGGCAATCCTCACAGCCGCAAGAAGTGCCGCACCGCTGCTCATGCCGGCGAAAATACCCTCCGACGAAATGATCCGTCTGGCCATCTCGATAGCCTCCTCACTCTCGATCATTTCCTGAATGTCGATTTTCGATGGATCATAGATGCCGGGGACAATCGCTTCATCCATATTCTTAAGCCCCTGGATATAGTGGCCTCTGACAGGCTGCGCGCAAACGACTTTCACCTCAGGATTCAGAGCCCGCAGAAAACGCGAAACTCCCATGATTGTTCCGGATGTCCCGAGCGCACTGACGAAATAATCGATCCGTCCGTCGGTCTGCTCCCAGATCTCAAGCGCCGTCCGTTCGTAGTGGGCAAGATAGTTGGCCCGGTTCGAAAATTGGTCCGGCATATAATACTTGTCCGGATTCTCGCTGACAAGCGCACGTGCCTTGCGGATCGCGCCATCCGTCCCCTCATTTCCCGGTGTAAGTGTGACCTTCGCACCATACGAACGGATGATTATGCGCCGTTCGACCGACACAGACTCACTCATTACAATCTCGACCGGATAGCCAAGAACGACACCAGCCATCGCAAGCCCGATCCCCGAATTGCCCGAAGTCGCCTCAATAATGGTCTGCCCCGGCTGAAGCGCGCCCGTTTCGATCGCCTCGCGTATCATGCGCAGTGCAATCCGGTCCTTTATACTCCCCGACGGATTGAAACCCTCGAGCTTGGCATAGATATTGACATTTTTATTGGGCGACAGGCGGTTGATTTTCACCATAGGCGTACGTCCTATCACTCCAAGAATATTTTCAGATATTTCCATTCTACGATAATATTATATATATAGTGTGTGTGACTGTCTGGCAACCACGAAAAGAGTCACCCCTGCCGCAATCCCCTCCCTTCTGACAACAAACGCAATACAGAAAAAAATAAAAAAAGGGACGCTTTCGCAGACGTCACGTCGCTAAAGCGCCCTGGGGGAATAGAATTGGGAATGTATACTTTTTTAGTCGATAAGCGAGTGGCCGGACATCTCTTCGGGCTTGGGAAGACCCATGATCGAAAGAATCGTCGGAGCCACGTCTGCCAGCTTGCCATCCTCAACGTGTGCGCCTTCACGCGAAGTAACGTAGACACACGGAACCGGGTTCAGCGAGTGAGCCGTATTCGGAGTACCGTCGGGGTTTACGGCATTGTCGGCGTTGCCGTGGTCAGCGATGATAATGACCTCATAGTCGGCAGCTTTGGCAGCCTCTACTGTCTTCTCAACACAGGCGTCGACAGCCTTGACAGCCTTTTCGATAGCCTCATAGACTCCCGTATGGCCCACCATGTCGCCATTGGCATAGTTGACAACGATAAAGTCGTATGTTTCCGACTTGATCGCCTCGCAGAGCTTGTCGCAGACCTCATAGGCACTCATTTCAGGCTTCAGGTCATAGGTAGCGACTTTCGGCGAAGCGACAAGAATACGTTCCTCACCATCATAGGGAGCTTCGCGGCCACCGTTGAAGAAGAACGTAACGTGGGCATATTTTTCAGTCTCGGCAATGTGAAGCTGCTTCTTGTCAAGCTTCGAAAGATATTCGCCAAGCGTATTGTCGACATTTTCCTTATTGAAGAGGATGTGAACACCGGTGAAAGAAGCGTCATACGGAGTCATGCAATAATACTGCAGACCGGGAATGACCTTCATGTCAGCTTCGGGAATATCATGCTGAGTCAGAGCGATTGTAAGCTCTTTTGCACGGTCATTGCGATAGTTGAAGAAGATGACTGCATCACCCTCCTTGATCGTTCCGTCGACGCTTGAATTATGGATCGGCTTGATGAATTCGTCGGTGACGTCCGCATCATAGCTTTTGCGCACAGCTCCGACCATATCGGTTGTCTGTTCGCCCTCGCCGTTGACAAGCAGATCATAAGCCACCTTGACGCGTTCCCAGCGTTTGTCGCGGTCCATTGCATAATAGCGGCCGATGATCGACGCTACGACGCCCGAACTCTTGGCGCAGTGTGCCTCAAGCTGTTCGATGAAACCGGCTCCGGAACGGGGGTCTGTGTCGCGGCCGTCCATAAAGCAGTGGATATAGACCTTTTCAAGACCATAGTGCTTCGCGATGTCACACAGCGCGAAAAGATGGTCGAGCGATGAATGAACGCCGCCGTCTGAAGTCAGACCCATGAAGTGGATCGCCTTTCCGTTGTCTTTTGCATAGCTGAACGCATTGACAATTTCGGGATTCTTCAGGATCGAACCGTCGGCACACGCCTTGTTGATCTTGACAAGATCCTGATAAAGAACTCGGCCGGCACCGATATTGAGGTGGCCGACTTCCGAATTTCCCATCTGACCATCGGGAAGACCTACGTTTTCGCCGCTTGCCTGAAGTTCGGAATGAGGATATTTTGCCACAAGTGAATCCCAGTAGGGAGTCGGAGTGGAATAGATGACATCGCTTTTCGAATGGTTGCCGATGCCCCATCCGTCAAGAATCATTAACAAAGCTTTTTTTGCCATGGTAGTTCTATATTTTGATATTTCTGTTTATTCGTTTGTTTGCGACTGCAAATTTACTGTTTTTTTCTTATTCAGGCAAGTTTATTGACTGCCAGTGTGGTAGGAAATACCGTGAATACTAATCATGTACTTTTGCGCATCCGCAAAAACAGCAGCTGCAAAACAATTTAGAGCCGGTTCCCCAGCATTAACAAATATTGGGGAACCGGCTCTTACAAGCAAAGAGCCCAATCCAAGAGAATGTTTCCATTAAGTAAGTGTTCAAATTTAATTTATACAATATGCGAGCTTATTTTTTTAGCCGATTCCGGTGCGGAGGGAAGGAGAATATCGAGATATTCGACTGATCGACAATCCGCAAGCGGCAGAAAAGAAGCAGCAGATTGTATAAAAGATTTTCGTTCACTTACTATCGTTTAAATTTGAACACTTACTTATCTTTTCTGCAAAACATAATCATAATAGTTGTCGCAGCGCGAACGGATTTGAGCAGCGGCCTTAGTGCCTGGATATTGCTTGATCAGAGTCGCATAGTTCATCATTTCGAGCTGAGCCTGTGCAGCCCTCTCCGTATCGGTAAACTCAGCGATTGCTTCATCCATCAGACCATCCACTTTCTCATACGCCAGTTGTGCATAGGGATCATCCTTGAATCCTTCCCTATCCGACGAGGTATGCCATCGCCAATCGCGCCCGTCCTCAACTGTCGTATACCCCATACTATATCCATAGCTGGTGAGATACCAACATCTGCCGAAAGAATTACGCAACCCTATTGCATAGCGTATCTTCGTTTCTGCTTTACGATTCGGTTCAGCCTCAGAATTAATCATCTTTTCCAATCTTGCCATTTCCCGGGCAAATCTCAGCTTGTAATCACTTGAATCGGATATGAAACGCTTTTTATCAGACTGATAGCGGAAGGGGTCAAGTCTGAAATATCCTTCTTTAGCAATGTTGGTGCGACTCTGATAATCAGACGACACTTTAGCAAGCCAATAAGAAGCTTTCTCATAATCCATTTCCCGTAGATAAAGAGTGCCGACAATATCATAGACATAGTCGGTGTCAACATAGCTGAGCTCTTTCAAGAACTTATCCAATCCGGGTACCGGGTTGGCGATCCTTTGTGCATTGCGATGGGGTGGA
>JAIDJZ010000330.1 GCA_029051965.1 Paramuribaculum sp.
CACGATCAGGTTCAGTCGATCTTTGCAAGTGTCGAACTCGGATGGGACAGTCAGTACTATCTGACCGTTACAGGACGTAACGACTGGGCCTCGATGCTCGCCTTTACAGACAAACAGAGCTATTTCTATCCCTCGGTCGGCGCTTCGTGGCTCATCTCCGAAACGTTCCGTGACGCTCTTCCTCAGGCCATTTCCTACCTGAAGGTGCGCGGATCATGGGCCGAAGTGGCAAGCTCGCCCTCGCGCTATCTCACCCGTATGCAGTATGTCTACAACGACCAGACCAACCAGTATGAGTGGCCTTCAAAGCACTATAATCCCAACCTTCGTCCGGAAAACACCAAATCCTACGAAATCGGTCTGAGTGCCAAGTTCTTCAACAACACTCTCGGTCTTGAATTCACCTACTACAACGCCAACACATTCAACCAGACATTCGAAATTCCCGCTTCCGGTTCGTCGGGCTACAAGACCAACCTCATCCAGACCGGTAATATCCGCAACCGCGGTGTCGAAGCGGCAATCAACTACAACAACACCTGGGGCGACTGGCGTTTCGGTACCGGTCTGACCTACTCGCTCAACCGCAACAAGATCATTTCGCTCGCAAACGGCGCGATCGATCCTGAAACCGGAAATCCGATCGAGATGGAATACTTCACCGCTTCCGGATGTCTCGGTATGGGCGGCGGTCCCGCGATCCGTCTCTATGAAGGCGGAACAATGGGCGACCTTTACTCAAACATGCGCCTCCGTCAGTCCGGCAACGGATACGTCTGGACAGACCCGCAGACAGGCAAACTCGCTGTTGAGACCGTCGACTACTTCAAGGTCGGCAGCCTTCTGGCCGACTTCAATATGGGATGGTCTGGCAATGTGGGCTGGAGAGACCTCAACCTCTCCTGGACCGTCACCGGTCGTTTCGGCGGACGCGTAGTGTCCGACACTCAGGCCCTTCTCGACCGCTATGGCGTTTCGGAAGTTTCTGCCGCCGCTCGTGAGGCAGGTGGCGTCGCAATTCCCGGCAACGGAACCGTGGACGCCCAGAACTATTATGAGACTATTTCCCAGATGCCCGGAACATACTACGTCTATGACGCAACCAACGTTCGTCTGGCCGATCTCACGCTTTCATACAATCTTCCCCGCCGATTCCTCGGAAATGTCGCTGACATCACTCTCAGCCTCACCGGCAAGAATCTCTGGATGATCTACTGCAAAGCTCCTTTCGATCCCGAAAGCACCTCTGCGACGACCAACAACTTCTATCAGGGTATCGACTACTTCCAGCAGCCAAGTGCCCGCACCTATGGATTTAATGTTAAAATCAACTTCTGATAACAGACATCAATTATGAACACTAAATATTCCAAAAATATTGCTTCTGTCCTGCTGGGTGGATCAATGCTCCTCGGAGCCGTCGGCTGCACCGACAAATTCGAGGACTTCAATACCAATCCGATGGCGCCGACACCCGAGG
>JAIDJZ010000331.1 GCA_029051965.1 Paramuribaculum sp.
AGTCCGGTTAGCGCACCTGCTTTGGGAGCAGGGGGTCGAAGGTTCGAATCCTTTCACCCCGACACAAACACGACAGCGGCCTGATCCTTTCGGATCAGGCCGCTGTCGTGTGTTAATGGCTGAACTATCGCACCGTATCGGCTGCCGCAGGCGTTTCCGCCGGACTCTCAGGAGTCGGATCTGTCTCCTCTGCCGGTTTTGCCGGAGCTGCGACACTGTTCGCCGTTTCCTCTTCACCCTCAACGGCGCCGCCGCCCGTCTCTTCGGAAAGAACGTCGGAAAACTTCTCGCAGATCGCCGGAAGGTCGATTCCCGTCGACATACGCGCATTGGCGATCGCCGACTTGAACTCATCGCCACGACCGCTCAGAATATCATACGTGTCGAGAAACTTACGCATATATTCAAGCTTCTTGCCACCCTTACCCTCCTCGGTCTTGACAATCTCGCTCAGCCCGACAAGCACTCCGACACCCTGCTCCGGTGTCAGAAAATCGGCCTCAAGTGCCATCGAATCGATCGTCGACGATGACGCGACAGCATTCTGTCCTGTAAATTGCGTGACATCGATTGCCTCGACGGAATTCGTTGTCGACTCCGACTTTCCCCCCGAGCATGCCGCGAAGACTATTGCCGAAAAGCCTATAAGTAAGGAATGTTTCATTTTCATATGCGCATTGCTTCTAATTGAATTCTTTTATTTCACAAAAATAGTAAATTATTAGTTCCCCACAAAATCGATCAGTTTCTGATTATGATGCCGACAAATCGAAACGATTGCAGACTCATGATTTTTTTGTAATTTTGCACCCTATGGCAAAGAAAAAATCTAAAAAGAAAAACGCTGAAAAGACCTCTCTCACCCGACGGCTTCTGATTATCGGTCCGATCATCCTGCTCCTCATCGCAGTGGCGGCCATAGCCGTCAGAACCTACATCTTCATCCCCCATGAAGGCGACGCAACGTGGGTCCGCATTCCCGGCGGAGCCTCGGAAGCATCAATGCGCGACTCAATCACCCGACGCCTCCCCGACCCTGAGGGACAGCGGATTGTAGCTCTGCTTGCGCTCATGGGCGTCAACCCGTCCGTATCCCACGGCGCCTACCGCATCGAACCCGGCCAGACCGCATGGACATCCGCCCGAAAAATAGCCCGGGGACTCCAGACTCC
>JAIDJZ010000332.1 GCA_029051965.1 Paramuribaculum sp.
GTTCCTTGACATCGACTGGAAAGGCTTCCCCCTCAGAAAAGATTATGACGAAAGCGAGGAGATCAATCCCGTCTCGATCGAAAACGAGCGTCAGTCGGACTTCACTGACACATATGTCGAACTTCCCGATGGAAAGGTTGAGAAGCGTCAGGTGAGAGTCTTTGAAGAGGATGATTTTGTGGTCAACATCGGTCCGCAGCACCCGGCAACCCACGGCGTGTTGCGTTTCCGTACAGCTGTTGACGGCGAGAATATCAAGAAAATCGACGTCTACATGGGCTATATCCACCGTGGAATCGAGAAAATCTGCGAAAAGCTTACATATCCGCAGACGCTTCATTTCATGGACCGTATGGACTACTTCTCCGGCCATCCCTATCACCACTGTCTCTGTATGACAATCGAAGAGGCCGCCGGAATTGAAGTGCCCCGCCGTGCTCAGGTCATCCGCGTGCTCATGGACGAGCTTTCGCGTATCGCTTCACACTGTCTGTTCATCGGAACATTCTGTATGGACCTTGGTGCGACAACGATGCTGTTCTATACGCTCCGTGTGCGCGAGCAGATTCTTGACATCATGGAAAAAACGTGTGGCGCTCGAATGACATTCAACTACGGATGTATCGGCGGTGTCATGCAGGATCTCGCACCCGATTTTGTTGAGGACGTTAAAGCTCTTCTTGAAGTGCTTCCCAAAAACATCAAGGAATACAACAAACTGTTCACCGGCAACGTAATCACAAAGAACCGTATGGAAGGTGTGGGCTGTCTTTCGAAGGAAGATGCCATTTCATGGGCCGTTACCGGACCTTCCGGCCGTGCATCGGGATGGGCATGTGACGTGCGCAAGACGGATCCTTATTCGATCTACGGCGAGCTCGACTTCGAGCAGGTTGTCAAGACTGAAGGTGATTCGATGGCGCGATTCAAGGTGCGCATGGAGGAGATGGAGCAGAGCGCGAAGATTATCGCCCAGCTCATCGACTCGATTCCAGAAGGAGAGATCTGTGCAAAAGTCCCCAAAGTGCTCAAACTTCCTGTAGGCCACTGGTTCCGGAAGGTAGAGGGCTGCCGCGGAACGTTTGGTGTCTACCTCGAGAGTGACGGCACTACTTCGCCTTACCGTCTCAAGCTTGTTCCGCCGAGTCTCACTGCTGCCGCAGCGGTAGATCATATTACCCGCGGCAATAAGATTGCCGACCTTATAACGATCGGCGGCTCGCTTGACTATATCGTGCCCGATATGGACCGCTGATTTATCCAAAACTTAGTTATCACGTTTCTACTGTATAAAAAATTATATCTTAAAATCTATGTTCGATTTTTCGTTACTGACTGAGTGGATTGGCAATTTCCTGCAGAACACTCTGGGGCTGCCGGGCTGGCTTGCGACCACTATCGAATGTGTGGGCGTAGGACTCGCGCTTCTGCTGGTCTATTCGTTGCTGGCTCTGTTCTATATCTGGTATGAACGTAAGCTTTGTGCCGCGTTCCAGTGCCGTCTCGGTCCGAACCGTGTCGGTCCCTGGGGACTTCTCCAGAGCTTTGCCGACATGTTCAAGATGCTTATAAAGGAGTTGATTTCTCTCAACCACGTCGACAAATTTCTTTTCGCACTTGCTCCTTATCTGGTGATTCTTGCCTCGATGCTTGCTTTTGCAGTGCTTCCGTGGGGCAACGGACTTCAGGTAATCAATTTCAACATCGGTATATTCTTCCTTATCGCGGTTTCTTCGATCGGTGTGCTTGGTATTCTTCTTGCCGGATGGTCAAGTAATAACAAGTTCACTCTTATCGGCGCGATGCGTTCTGGCGCGCAGATGGTCAGCTACGAGCTCTCTATCGGCCTGTCTGTCCTTACGATGGTAGCCTTTGCCGGAACAATGAATGTCGT
>JAIDJZ010000333.1 GCA_029051965.1 Paramuribaculum sp.
TTTCTGAACAATGAACCGACTCGGTCAACACGACGATTTCGCAACGTTCCTCTCACGTTTTCTTCCGGGAAAGCACCAGAAAATCTCGGTCAATGCCGGTCTTTCATGTCCTAACCGCGACGGAAAGAAGGGAACCGGGGGATGCACCTACTGCAACAACCAGTCGTTTTCGCCGGCCTTCGCAGGCGCAACGCGTCCGGTTGCTGAACAACTGGAGGAGGGAAAACGTTTTTTTGCCGGCAAATATCCGACAATGCGCTATCTCGCCTACTTCCAAAGCTATACGGCCACAAACAGCTCGACGCCCCATCTGGCCGAACTCTTCCGGCAGGCTCTCGAGGTCGACGGAGTCGACGGTCTTATCATCGGAACACGCCCCGACTGCATGGCCGATGATCTGCTCGAACATCTCAGAGAGCTGTCCCGGAGCCGCTTCGTCATGATCGAATACGGAGCCGAAACATCCAACGACCGGACTCTCGAGACAGTCAACCGATGTCACACGTGGGCCGACACGGTCCGGGCCGTCGAACGAACCAGCGAGGCTGGTCTTCCGGTAGGCCTCCATCTGATCATGGGGCTGCCCGGCGAAGGCGAAAAGGAGATCATGGAGACCATCGACGCCGTCAACGCTCTTCCGGTCGACATCGTCAAATGCCATCAGCTCCAGCTCATACGCGGAACTCGCCTTGCCCGTCAGGTCGATTCGGGTGAAATCAGCGTCAGAACATTCGATGTCGACGAATATCTTTCGCTCTGCTGCCGGATCATAGACCGTCTGCGTCCCGACATAGCAATAGAACGGTTTGTGTCGCAGTCGCCCGACGAACTGCTGATCGCACCGCGCTGGGGGCTGAAAAACTATCAGTTCACCGACCGACTGAGAAAACTCTACAACTCCGGGATCTACCGCGAAAAGAAGTGATAGCTGCCGTCGAAAAGTTTTTCGTATCTTTGTACCAGTAAATTCCACTCAAATTCACCAATGACAGAAGCAGACACCAATAATAATCACCCCGCCCGAAAAGATGACGGGAAACAACCGTTGGCAAAAAAACTGTTGCGCTACGGAGTTCCCATGATCATCTCGATCGGCCTCTGCTGGATTCTGTTCGCGCAGATGGATTTCGCGACCATGATCACGACAATCCGCGACAACTGCCGCTGGCAATGGATCTGGCTGACGCTGTGCATAAGCATCGTGTCGCATGTTGTCAGAGCGATGAGATGGCGCATTCAGCTTGAGGCGATCGGAATCAGAATCGGACTATACCCCGTCGTGCTCAGCATTTTCGGCACCTATGCCGTCAACCTTGTCTTTCCGCGGCTGGGAGAACTCTGGCGCACAAGCTACATAGCCCAGCGTCAGTCGGCCCCGTTCGACAAAGTCTTCGGATCGATGGTGGCCGACAGGCTCGCTGACACAGTGACGGTCGGACTCCTCGCTCTCGTGACCTTCATTCTCGCAGGTCCGCAGCTGACAACCTACCTTTCCCAGAACAGAGAGACCTATGAAATGCTGTCGGCCTTGCTGACTTCGCCCTGGACCTGGGCTGCGGCCATCGTCGGGCTACTGCTGCTATGGGCACTTTTCAACCGATGGCGCGACACACGTCCGGTCAAAGCCGTCATAGGATTCTGCCGCGGACTCTGGTCGGGTTTCTCGGTTGTCGCAACAATGAAAGGCCGCTTCCGCTGGCTCATACTGACACTGTTGCTCTGGGGATGCTACTTCACACAACTCTATTCGGCATTTTTCGCGTTTCCGGAAACAGCCGAGCTGGTGAATGTCCACGGGATTATCGCCGTGCTTCTCTGCTTTGTCTTCTCAAGCCTGTCGATGGGCGTTCCGTCGAACGGCGGAATCGGCCCCTGGCAATGGGCCATCATTTTCGGAATCAGCCTTTATTCGTCCGACATCTCCGGGCTCACCCCGGAATTGTCAGCCACATTCGCCAACCTCGTGATGGGCACCCAGACCCTCCTTCTCATTGCACTCGGACTTTTCACATTCATCTCAATTGCGATCGGACGCCAGCGCCATCGCCTGAAGAAACAATAACCACATATCAAGATGCTTGACGACGACAGACCAGACTACTTCCTTTCTGACGACGAACCGGACGACAACGTGTCCGGCAAAAATGTCATAGACTTCCAGCCTGCAACGGAAAATGGCTCCGCATCCGGCAACGCGGAAGAGAAGAACGGCCGCCACAGACTGAGAAAAGCCATGATCTGGACGGGAGTGATCGGTGTGGCCATTCTCGCTGCCGCATTCTATCTTCGCTACTGTTCAGCCTATGCAGTCGACGCGATAATGCGCGTCTACATTGTCAATGTCGAAAAACGCGGACTCGTGTTCAAGACCTATGAAGCCCAGGTTGTTGCGATCGACGCGCTTGCGGACACAACCAAAGTCTAC
>JAIDJZ010000334.1 GCA_029051965.1 Paramuribaculum sp.
ATACACTTCCGCGAGCTCTAGGTGTGCAGGCGAATTTCGGTGTTATAGACAAAGAGGGGAGAGGAGCATATTTTGAGACTGGCGACAATGGCTATGAAGTCTTCTGGCTGCATGATACGGGTGAAGATTTTATGGTCCGCAGCAATTACGCCTTTTCCGGTTCGGCAAAGGGCGGTTATGGTTATGACCGCTATAAGAACGCATATTCCATCCTTCGTCCGTCAGGCGACGGCGAAGGCATCACTCCACAGCTCCTTACAGATTTCCTTTCGCGCGAGTACTACAGCAGTGCAACGGATTCGGTTTATTATTCGACAAAACCCTTGAAAATAAAAGACAGGGGATTTATTCCGCGCCCGACTTCGGCATCGTCGGTTGTGGTTGAACTGCGTGAGGAAGGTCCGGTTATGTGGTGTATGCTCGGGTATCCCCCGGCGTCGTATGTCATTCCGGCAACGGTCGATAGCGTTGCGGCAGAGTTACGATACGATCCCGATCTCGGCAGCAGTCAGATGTCGGCCCAAGCGAATTCATTAAAACGCAAGATGATCGACAATGGCAGAATCCTCATGCCTGAGGCTCGGAAAATTTCGGAGAGCTCCAGACTTAAGTCGATTGGTAATTATGAGGCGTATGAAAAAAAAGTACGTCAGGATTGAATATGTTAATGCAAAATTTGTTAATTTTGCAGTCGAAATAGAAACAAAGTCTAATCAATAGAACATTCAAATAATGATAAATCGAGTATTGATCCGCATGAAGGTCGTGCAAATGCTTTTTTGCTACTTCCTTAACAGAAATGAGTTTCATCTCTATCCGGCTCCGGAGTCGGCATCACGTGACAAAATCTACGCCTATAACTTTTATCTCGATTTATTACTGATGGCTCTCCGCCTTTCAGGATACAAGGTCGGTCAGTCAACCCTCGTTTTCTCCAACAAATACATCAGCGACAATCGAATCGGCCGAGCTCTGAAAGCCGATCCTGCGGTCAAAGCAACGATCTTTAAGCGTTCGGCAGAAGCTCCGCGCTTTGATTCAGCTCTTGAATCCATTTATGAGCAGATAACCAAGTCTGCCATATATCGCAGTTATACCCATCGCAAGGAGAAATCGATTCAGGATGATATTGACTTCTGGAGTGTGCTGATCAATTCAATTTTCATGAAGAGTCAGGATCTTCTGACTGCTGCACGCTCGGATGAAAAC
Source organism: Paramuribaculum sp. (assembly GCA_029051965.1). GTDB lineage: Bacteria > Bacteroidota > Bacteroidia > Bacteroidales > Muribaculaceae > Paramuribaculum. Next base: position 1,210 of record JAIDJZ010000334.1, read on the forward strand.
TTTACTAATGTCGGTTATGAGGCTGCGCTTCAGATGATGGATGCGACAATCAGAAGCTGTGGCGATGCCCGCAAGCTTCTTGTCGAGTCTAAAAACTCGCTTCGCCGCTCGCTTGACAAGGGCTATGAACTTTACAATCGTCTGCTGGCACTGCCCGGAGCGCTTGTTGAACTTCAGGATCGCCGTCTGGATGCCGGTCGCCACAAATACCTTGTGACTGCCGAGGATTTGAATCCGAACATGAAGTTTGTCGACAACCGGATGGTCAAGATCCTCGCCGGTGATGAGAAACTAAGCGAATATTGTGAAGAGAACCATGTCAACTGGATGGACGACATCGATTTCCTTCAGGGGGTTCTCGATGACATTCTGAAGTCGGAAATCTATCAGGAATACATGGCTTCGGAATCATCTTCTCTTGAGGCTGACTGCGATTTCTGGCGTCAGATCATGAAGCGTGTGATTCTTCCTTCCGACCGGCTTGCTGATTTGCTCGAGGATAAATCTGTTTTCTGGAATGATGATGTCGATATTATCGGAACATTTGTTCTCAAGACTTTCCGTAAAATCGGCCAGTGTACCGGGGATGAGCAGGCTGAATCATGTCTGTTGCCTCAGTTCAAAGATAAGGAAGACGAACGGTTCGGAGAGCAGTTGTTTACAGATACGATCGATAATTTTGAAGCCTATCGTGCCTATATCGACAAATTCATTAATGCGAGCAGCTGGGATCCTGAGCGTCTGGCATTCATGGATGTGATCATAATGTCGGCAGCTATTTCCGAGCTGATCAATTTCCCGGCCATTCCGGTTCCGGTTACACTGAACGAGTATATCGAGATTGCGAATTATTACAGCACTCCCCGAAGCGGACAGTTTATCAACGGAATTCTTTTCTCCGTAATCAACCATTTGCGTGAGGAAGGCGTTATTCAGAAAAAATAATCATAATAACGCTTGGATTACCTCTTATTTAATCCTATCTTTGTAGAATCATTTTTAATTGCTAATTACTATAACTGAAACTAATATGCTATCTTTCGTTTTACTCCAGGCTGATGCTGGCAATGCCGGTCTCATGAACATTGTGATGATCGTCGCACTCGTAGCCATTTTTTATTTCTTCATGATCCGTCCGCAGCAAAAGAAAGCCAAAGCTCTGCGCAATTTCCGCGAGGGAATCCAGGAAGGTCAGAAGGTTGTGACTGCCGGAGGTATCTACGGGAAAGTAAAGAAAATCAAAGAAACCACATTTGTTCTTGAAATCGCTCCGGGTGTCTGCATCACAATTGACAAGGGTTCGGTCTACGAATCGCCTGCCGATGTGCAGTCGGATCCCAATGCGGAAAATAACAAAGGCTAATCCTTAGATTAATTCTCTTACAGGCCGCGGCATTTTCATAGTCGCGGCTTTGCCATTTCAACAATAGTGATGAACGATCCGAATAACACCACACCTCAATCGAACGGGAAGTCGCATGGTTGGTTCGATTTTAAGAAATCGACCCGCGGAAGCGATGTCCTTGTATTCCTGATCTGTCTGGGCATTGCAACGGTTTTCTGGCTGTTTCTGTCGCTTTATGATGAGGTCGAAAAGGACTATGATGTGCCGTTTGAGATCGAGAGTCTGCCTGACAGTATAGTGATAGTCGACCCTGTTCCACAGACAGTCAACGTTGTTGTTCAGGGTAAGGGCGTGCAGTTCCTGCGCTTTCTCTGGCATGATTTGCCTGCGCTGAATGTGAAGTTTGAGAACTATAGCTCGACTTCCGGCTATTTCACAATACCGCGCCAGAAACTTGACGGTTTGTTCAGGGATTATTTCGGACAGGGAGTCAAGATTGTCAGCATCCGTCCGGAATCGGTCCGGTCGGCGTTTACGTCAAATGTTGGCCGCAAGCTTCCTATTGTCATTAACTGTGATGTGCAGCCGAATATGCAGCATGTCATCTCCGGCCCGATCACGTCGGATGTTGATTCCGTTATGGTTTATTCGGCAACGGATCTGCCGAGAGATCTTGTCGCGGTTGAGACATATCCCGTGGTCAGGAGCGGTCTGAAGGACACTACGGAATTCATTGTCAAGATCCGTCCGGTCGAAGGTCTGAGGATCATTCCGGACCAGATCAGGCTGAAAGTTCCGGTCGAGCCTCTGATTGCCAAGAAGCGTACGGTGTCGATTGATGTTGTGAATGTTCCGGACGATGTGCGTCTGATCACGTTCCCGTCATCTGCCGAGGTCAGCTTCCTTGTTCCGATGAGTGAATATGGCAAAGAGTCCAATATCCGGCTGTTTGTCGATTTCGGAGCTATTGACCGAGCCTCTCAGAAGGTCAAGGTGCAGGCTTCTCCCGGTTCGCTAATGCTGAAAAATCTGTCGTTCAAGCCTGACAGTGTTGAATATATTATCGAGGCTAAGCAGAATAACGAGCCGGATGTTCCGACAGACACCACACATCAACCTGAAACCATACAGGAGTAGGCATATGTTGATTGCAATAACCGGGGGCATCGGCGCGGGGAAGAGTGTCGTTGCCTCAATCCTGAAGACAATGGGCTATCCCGTCTATGATTGCGATTCAAGGGCGAAGCTGCTTATGGATTCAAATAGTGAGATAGTCAATCGGATTGAATGCGAAGTTGCCAGTGAGGCAGTCTGTGACGGCCGGATAGACCGCGCTGCGTTGTCGAAGGTGGTCTGCGGTTCTCCCGCAA
>JAIDJZ010000335.1 GCA_029051965.1 Paramuribaculum sp.
GGCTGAAGCATGGCTGAAGGTGTGGCGGGACGGGGTAGTGGATGTCGGTTTCGACTCCTTCACATGCGAGATATTCCTTCAGCGGGTCGCGTTGGCCGTTGCGGACGCGGATGACATACTGATGCCAGACCTGGTCGGTGACGTTGGACGAGATGCGCGGGGTGATGACCAGCGGATTGCGGATTTCGTTTCCGTAGGCTACGGCGCGTGCGAAGCGGCGGCTGTTGGCTGAAAGTGTGTCGGGAAGTTTGGCGCGGATCATGGCTGCCTGAATCGGGTCGAGGCGGCAGTTGAAGCCGGCATATATGTTGTGGTAGCGGCGGTCAGAGCCGTAGTTGGCAAGCTGACGGATGACTGTGGCGAGTGTTGCGTCGTGGGTCACGACGGCTCCCGCGTCGCCGAGCGCGCCGATGTTTTTGGTCGGGTAGAAGCTGAATGCTCCGGCGTGGCCGAGTGCACCTGCGCGGTCTGATCCGAAGAGGCCCTGCGACGGGGCTATCGCTCCAATGGCCTGGGCTGTGTCTTCAATGACGAGGAGGCGGTTGTCGGCCACTACGCGGGCGATCTCTTCGTTCCATGCAACGTTGCCGTAGAGATGGACGGGCATGACGGCTTTGATTCCGTTTGTGGTGCGGCAGGCCTGTTCGATTCCTTGTGCTGAGAGGCAGAAGGTGGCGGGGTCGGGGTCGACGATGACCGGACGCAGGCCCGCGTGGACTATTGCGAGCAGGGATGCGATGAATGTATTGCCGGGCACGATGACTCCGTCGTCTTTTTTCAGCATTCCCATTTCGATCCAGGCTGAGAGGATGAGCATGAGTGCGTCGAGACCGGTGCTGACGCCGATGGCATAAGGGGCGTGGCACTGGGACGCGAGGTCTTTCTCGAAGAGTTCCACTTCGGGGCCGCCTATGTAGCGCCCTGAATCGACCACTCGCGTCGCGGCGCTTCGGAGTGCTTCGATATAGTTGCGGTTTACGTCGGACAGATCGAGAAACGGGAATCGGACTTTTTTCATAATCTGATGATTTACTGGGGGGGGAGTGCAGGTCGGCTGTTAGCGTAGGGAGAGATAGAGGGAGTAGTCGCGGATGTAGTCGCTTTCCTCGTAGTCAGTGTCGCAGAGGGTCAGGACGACGCATCCCGACGAGAAGTTGCTGAGCGAGCGCCAGAGGCCGGCGGGGAGTATCAGCGCGGTCGACGGGTTTCGAATGGTGAATGTCCGCTGGCGGTAGCCGTCGCTGACTTCAACGTCAAAACATCCTGATGCGGCAATCAGAACTTCATTCATCTGATAGTGGGCATGGCCTCCGCGGACGCTTCCGGCCGGAATGTCGTAGATGTAGAACAGGCGCTTGATCGTCAGCGGAAAATCATTGCTGTTTTGGGCGACAGTCAGCGAGCCGAAGCCATCGGTCGGAAACGACGGAAGCTGTATCAGTCTGGCATCATCGACAGAGGTGTTTATTCTGACAGATTCTTTCATTCGGTCCGGGTTTTGAGAAATGTCGCAAAGTCACGTATGTAGTCATCGGGATCGTAGGGCGTCGAGGCGACGATGAGGGCTGTTGCGTTGGTTGTGAATCCGATGAGCTGTCGCCATATTCCGGGAGGGACAAGCAGTCCGGTGTCGGGGCGTGTCATCCGGAATTCCTCACGCGAACCGCAGGCGTCGCACGTGGCTACGGTGAAACTGCCCGATAGGGGAACAATCAGTTCGGCCGATCTGTGGTAGGCGTGGCCTTCGCGGTTTTCTCCGGCCGGAATGTCGTTGAGCCAGTAGCAGCGGGCCGGTGCGAACGGCAGCGAGCCTGGCGATTCAATGACGGCCAGATTGCCACGTAGGTCGCAGATCCGCTTTATGTCGATCAGGCGTGGTCTGCTACCGTATGTCATGGGAGGCGAGGTTGAGGAGGTAAGTGCCATAGTCGTTGGAGGCCATTTCAGATGCGAGCCGGCGAAGCTGTTCGGCGTCGATCCATCCCTTGCGGTAGGCGATTTCCTCGAGAGAGGCCACCTGAAATCCCTGGCGGCGTTCGATCGTGGCGACGAAGTTCGAAGCTTCTGCGAGAGAGTCGACCGTTCCGGTGTCGAGCCAGGCGAATCCTCGTCCGAGGCGTTCGACTCTGAGGTTGTCCATCCGGAGATAGGCTTCGTTGACGGAGGTGATCTCAAGTTCGCCGCGGGCCGACGGCCGGACTGCTGCGGCGATATCCACGACCGAGTTGGGATAGAAGTAGAGACCGACAACAGCCAGATTCGATTTAGGTCTGGCCGGTTTCTCTTCGATTGAAACGGCTTTGTTGTCGCTGTCGATTTCCACAACTCCGAAACGCTGGGGGTCGGTCACCGGATAGGCAAAAACCGAGGCGTGGCCTTCTTCGGCAAGGCGGGCTGCCCGTAGGAGCATGCCGGTGAATCCCTGTCCATAGAAGATGTTGTCGCCAAGCACGAGGCAGACGGCATCGTTGCCGATAAATTCGCGCCCGATAATGAATGCCTGCGCGAGCCCTTCCGGACGTGGCTGCTCGGCATATCGGAATGTGACGCCAAGTTCCGATCCGTCGCCGAGCAGGCGTCTGAACGAGGGCAGGTCCTCGGGGGTCGAGATGATCAGGATTTCCTTGATTCCGGCCAGCATTAGAGTTGAGACCGGATAGAAAATCATCGGTTTGTCGTAGACCGGGATGAGTTGCTTGGAAATGCCGCGTGTGATCGGATAGAGGCGTGTGCCTGAACCTCCTGCAAGAACAATACCTTTCATAAGTCTGGCTCGTTAACGGTTTGCATACATTTTTTCGTAATAGATCCGGTAGTCGCCCGAGGTGATGCGGCTCACCCATTCGGGGTTGTCGAGATACCACCGCACGGTTTTCTCGATGCCTTCAGCAAACGGGGTCTCGGGATACCATCCGAGTTCGGTCGCGATTTTTGTCGGGTCGATCGCATAGCGCATGTCGTGGCCTGGCCGGTCGGTGACATATGTGATCAGGTTGTGGTTGATGTTTTCAGCCGGATGCCGGAGCAGATGACGGTAGTCCGGCTCGTTGTCCATAATCCGGCGGATTATGTCTATGACGGTTTTGACGATCGTTATGTTCTGCTCTTCATTGAAACCGCCGATGTTGTAGACTTCTCCGACGCGGCCTTTCGTCAGCACCATGTCGATGGCTTTGGCATGGTCGTCGACATAGAGCCAGTCGCGTACATTCTCGCCTTTGCCGTAGACCGGGAGCTTCTTGCCTTCAAGAATGTTGTTGATGACAAGCGGGATCAGCTTTTCCGGGAACTGACAGGGACCATAGTTGTTGCTGCATCGGGTGATGTTGACCGGGAGTCCGTAGGTTTCGCCGTAGGCGATTGTGAAGAGGTCGGCCGAAGTTTTCGAGGCCGAATAAGGCGAACGCGGTGCGAGGGGGGTGTCTTCGGTGAACAGGCCGGAGCCGAAAGACTTGATGTCCGCGCGGTTTTTAGCCACGGACTTGACCTTGTCCGACAGATCGAGTGGCTGCGGAGTGTCGAAGTCGCGTGTGAGCGAACCGTAGACCTCGTCAGTGCTGATCTGCAGAAACCGGTGACCGGCGCGGTAGAGCGGCTTTCCGCTGTCGTCATGGCCGGTCAGCCATGCGCGCCGGCATGCCTCGAGCAGGTTCTGAGTGCCGAGAATGTTTGTCTCGAGAAAGATCTGAGGACCAGTGATTGACCTGTCGACATGGGTTTCGGCTGCGAAGTTTACGACGAAGTCGGGATCGAAATCGGCGAGAATGCGGCCGACAAGCTGCTCGTCGCGGATGTCGCCGCGGATGAATTCCACATTGTCGTGCGTCAGCTCTTCCGACAGATTCTCGAGGTTTCCGGCATAGGTCAGTGAATCAAGGATGAGGAGATTCGCTTCGTTACCATATTTACGAAGAAGATATTTGACAAAGTTGGCGCCGATGAAACCTGCGCCGCCGGTGATAAGATAACGACTCATGGGGAATTTCAGAGTTGAGTTGGAGGGTTGGATGGGAAAATTGAGAGGAGAGAGGAGAGGTGATTATTTCTTGCTGCAGCAAGAGGAAGATTTTGTTTCTTTGGTGCAGTTTGTCTTCTTTGTGCAGTTTGTTTTCTTTGTGCAGTCTGTTTTTTGGGTGCAGTTTGTTTTCTTGGAC
>JAIDJZ010000336.1 GCA_029051965.1 Paramuribaculum sp.
CCTGAATCCGAGGGGTGAGATTCCAGAAAACGTTGCCATCTCCGACGCGTCCGTAGCGTGATTCGGTCGGTTCGACCGTGTGGGAAGGGAGGAATCGATTCTGACTGAATGAAGTGCTGACGAAGAGGTTCGGGAGAATGTTGTATTGGACTCCGACATTCCATCCGTAGGAGCGGGGAGCATAGAGTTTGCCTGGCTTTTCCGGGTCACTGATGAGATCGTACGTGCCTATCAGTAGATCGCCTCCGAGGCCGGCATATCCTTTCCCGTAGTTCACTGTGCCGAAGAGCGTCAGTTGCGGATGGGGATGGCCTACGGCACTCAGTTGTGCCCCCCATCCGGCGAGGTAGTGATTCTTGCCGGCGGCCAGATCGCGGTAGGAGAGCGAGCGGACAATTCCGGAGAGTCGGATGTGGGAAGTGTGCCCCCATTCATACTGCACGAAAGCAGCCGCATCCGGAATCCATTCGTCAACTTTCTTTGTCTCGATGTTGTCGGCGGTTATGGAGGTCTGGGGTGTTTCAGCGGAAATCGCGAATACCCATCGGTCTTTTACGCGTGGCATCCACCTTACGAGAACCGACGTGTTTGACATTTTGTTGTTCGGACCTTGTGCGTCGACTGTCGACGGGACTGCCGCGGGGTCGCTGAATGTCGACGGTGCGTAGCCGATTGTGAAGTCGTTGATGGTTGCATAGGCTTTCTTCAGTCTGAAATCTCGGGTCTCGTAGCCATTGAAGTTGGCTTCGATATATAGCGAGTAGTTGCCCAGGGTCTTGTTTTGTCCTATGATTCGGAAGAAGAGGCATGTCCCGGCGGGAGATGTGCCGAATTTTCTCATTTTGGCAGGATCGGGGTTCATCGGTATTAGATATGGGACGAATCCTGCTGCAGGAATGGCTCCTCCCCAGTCGAAGTAGCCTCGCATCCGGACGCATCCGCCGATTCCCATGGCAAGTTGTGAATCGCGGCTCAGAAAGAGGAAATAAGGAGCTTCCGGATCCTGTGCGTGCCTGAACTGGTCATAGTAGAAGCGTTCGACTATTGATTTGATTGAGTCTGAGCTCGTGGAGTTTGTCGGATCGGTATTGTTTCCGAACATAACGACTTTCTGGGATGTCACGATTGAATCGTGCATCATGTCGACAAAGCTTTTCGTCGCATCCGAAGTTGCGAAGCAGTTAAGGCTTGACAAGGACAGACATAATGCGGCAGCTGAGTGCGTGAGTTTCATAGACTGACTGATCAATTTGTGATGAAATAGATTGACGTGGTGAATGCGCAAAACCCGGTGCGGGATTTGGAAATTGATTACAATAATCAATTTCTTACAATAAAACACCGGTTTTCTGCTGATGGTTCGCTGCTTACTGAGAGAGTTTGAATTCAAATTCTCTCAGTAAGCAGCGAAGAGGTTGCGCCATGCGTGGCGCAACCTCTTCTTTACAGAATATTATCTTAAGCCGGACCAGTGTAATGTCTGGCCATTTTTCCGCTGATCAGTCGAAAATGTGGCGGAGACGGCTGAAAATGCCTTTCTTGACCTCTTCCGATGGTTTCATCGAAGGTTTGTCCTGAAGCTGGCTGATCAGACGTTTTTCTTCGTCGGTCATATTCTCAGGAACATAGACCATGACGTTGACGAGTTCGTCGCCTGTGCCGTAGCCGTCGTAGGCCGGCAGGCCTTTTCCACGCAGTCTGAGAATCTTTCCGGGCTGTGTTCCGGGGGCTATTTTCAGACGGGCGCGTCCGGTAATGGTCGGGACTTCGACAGATCCGCCGAGAGCTGCAGTCGGGAAGTCGAGCATCAGATTGTAGATGACATCGTTTCCGTCGCGCAGGAGTTCCGGGTGGGGGAGTTCTTCGATGACAACAAGGAGGTCTCCGTTGACGCCGCCATGCATCGGGGCGTTACCTTTTCCTTTGACCGTAAGGATCATGCCGTTGCTAACGCCGGCCGGAATGTCGAAAGAAACGACTTGTTCCTTGTGTTCTACGCCGGTACCGTTGCAGTAGGTGCACTTTTCATTGATGATTTTTCCTTCGCCGTTGCATTCGGGGCAGACAGCTGCCGAGCGCTGCGGGCCGAACAGAGTCTGCTGAACGCGTTCGACAACTCCGGTTCCGTTGCATGTCGGACAGGTCTTGAACGAATTTCCGTCCTTAGCTCCGGTTCCGTTGCAATGGTCATCCTTGACGTAGGATTTAAGTTTGAGGGTTTTGCTGACTCCTTTTGCAATCTCTTCAAGTGAGAGCTTGAGGGTTATGCGGAGGTCGTCGCCGCGACGCTGACGCGGGCGTGCGCGTCTGCCGCCGGTGGCTGAGCCGAAATTGCCGTTGAATTCAAATCCTTGATGGCCGCCGAAGATGTCGCCGAAGGCCGAGAAAATATCTTCCATTGACATTCCGCCTCCGAATCCTCCGAATCCGCCTGCGCCACCGCCGGGGAATCCCTGCGGACCCATGTTGTGGCCGAACTGGTCATATCTCTGACGCTTTTCAGGGTTGGAGAGCACGTCGTAGGCTTCGGCAGCCTCCTTGAACTTCTCCTCAGCCTCTTTGTCGCCGGGATTTTTGTCGGGGTGATATTTGATGGCGAGCTTGCGATAAGCCTTTTTGAGCTCATCGGGCGTTGCAGTCTTGCTTACGCCAAGCACTTCATAATAGTCTCTTTTATTTTCCATAACCGGGCAGGAGTTTTATTATTGTCCAACGGCCACTTTAGCGTAGCGGAGAACTTTGTCGTTGATCGTGTAGCCTTTAGTCGGAGTGTCGATCACTTTTCCTTTCTGCGATTCGTCGTCGGTCGGGACCATTGCGATCGCTTCGTGGAGTTCCGGATCAAATGCCTGACCGTTGCTTTCAATTGCTTTAACCCCGTTCTGTTCGAGGAATTTGATCAGTTTGTTATAGATAAGCGCCATGCCTTCTTTGACGGACTCCGCATTGTCAGTGTCCTTAATCGCGTCGAGACCGCGTTCGAAATCGTCGACAATCGGAAGCAGACCTTTCAGGACGTTTTCAGAGGCGTTGCGGATTATGTCGCCTTTCTCTTTGATAGTGCGTTTGCGGAAGTTGTCGAATTCGGCCATCAGGAAGAGATATTCTTTCTTTTCCTTTTCGAGCTTGGCTTCGGTTTCGCCCAGTCTGGCTGCAAGTTCGTTGATTTCCGTCATTTCGTCATTTTCGATGGTTTCCGCTGTCTCGTTTTCGTCGTCTGCCACGACACCGATGTCATCGATTATTCCGTTTTCAGGATTCTCTATCTTGATTTCTTCGTTGGAATCGTTGGTTTTGCTATTCTTTTTAGACATGAGTGGATATCGTTTAAGTTAATTGTTCTATCTAACAAAAATGTTGCCAAACATTGGTCGGCTACAAAACTTCTTTAAAAAAGATAACAATCGTCATGAGATAACGTTCAGTCATAGTATTGGTCCGCACCATGTTGCATATGGTCTGACGGACTCTGCCGCTTTTTCTGCCAAAATGTCACTCTCGAAAAGTCCGAACACGGCAGATCCCGAGCCCGACATTGCGGCGTAGCACGCTCCATGTTCATAAAAGCGATCGACCAGAGTGCCTATCTCAGGGTGGGACGCTGCCATAGGCCGTTCGAAGAGATTGATGAAATCAGACTTCCAGTTCTGTCTCGGGCCGGCCGCGAGCTGTTCGAGATCCCATGTTGTTCCGGAGGGTGTGATTCCGCCATAGGCTTCTGCTGTCGAGATGCTGATGTCCGGTTTGGTCACGACAACGGTCAGTCCCTCAAGCCCGGGCAGATCGACCGGACAAAGTGTTGTCCCGGTCCCGCTTGCTGCCATCGGACGGCCGTAGATGAAAAACGGGCAGTCTGCACCGACTGTCGAACAGATCTCAGCCATTGTTGCGTCGGTCAGTCCGAGAGCGAAAAGACCGTTGAGCAGACGGACTGTCGCAGCCGCATCGGCAGAGCCGCCTCCGAGCCCGGCTCCGTCAGGAACAATCTTGCGAAGAAAGATGTCGACCGGCGGAAGCTGCCCTGACACCTTTTCAACCGCCCTGAGGGCTTTCATGACCAGATGCTTTTCCGGCGGGCAGCAGACTGGTCGGCAAGTGACTGAGAGAGGTGTTTCTTTTCCCGCGGCGGGCACGATTTCAAGAATGGCGGA
>JAIDJZ010000337.1 GCA_029051965.1 Paramuribaculum sp.
CCGCTCTTGCATCGGCCAAGTAAACCCACAAGAAGCCCATCATCATAACGCCACCCGCGCGGGCAGCGCCATATGGCGCTGCCCGCTCTGTTGTCAGCTTGTCGGATTCAGCCGGCCGCATTCACGACCAACACCGCCGAATAGGCAATATAACACGCAACCAGAATTCCACCCTCCGCGCGTGTTATGGTCCGGCGTGAGAAAAACCATCCGAATATCCAGAAAAGCAGTGTCGCTCCAGCCAGCGAAAGCAGATCGAAATTGCCGATACCGGACAATCGCATAGGCGCTATCGTGGCAGCGCTGCCGAGAACGAGAAACACATTGAATATATTCGAGCCGATCACGTTTCCTATGGCCATGTCGGTGCGCCCCTTGAGAGCAGCAGCCACCGATGCGGCCAGTTCTGGCAGCGATGTGCCCGCAGCCACAATCGTCAGACCGATCACAGCATCGCTGACACCCAGCGACGAAGCGACCGAAGAAGCCCCGTCGACAAACCAGTCGCCCCCAAGCACGAGCGCGGCAAGGCCGCCGACAACATAAACAACCGACCGCCACACCGGCAGCGACTTCTGTTTTTCCGCCACCGCCGCAGCCGATGGCTCGGCAGCCACAGCCTCCGGAGACGCCGAACGCGCCTGCGCGAAAGTGTAGCGCAGAAAAATCATGAAGAAGCAAAGCAGAAGCAGACCGTCGACACGGCTTATCACCGGGTATGACGCCGAATCGAGCAGCGGCGCATTGGCCATGATCAGAAGAATGAGCGATGAAAGGACAACCAGCGGAATATCATTGGTCAGAATCGTCCGGCGGACCACAATCGGAGTTACCAGCGCTGTCACGCCGACAATCATCAGCGTGTTGAACAGATTCGAACCGACCACATTGCCCACTGCGAGTCCGGCCGATCCGTCGAGAGCCGAAATGATCGAGATGGCCAGCTCCGGCGCCGAAGTGCCAAACGCCACGACCGTCAGTCCGACGACAAGATCCGAAACCCCTATCCGTCGCGCGATGTCCGCCGCGCCGTCAGTCAGGAAATTAGCACCGCCGAGAATAAGTCCCAGTCCGGCAACAAGAATTATAATACTCATCAACATAGTTCAGACAATCTTTTTAAGAATAAGTAAGTGTTCAAATTTAATTTATACAATATGCGAGCTTATTTTTTAGCCGATTCCGGTGCGGAGGGAAGGAGAATATCGAGATATTCGACTGATCGACAATCCGGAAGCGGCAGAAAAGAAGCTGCAGATTGTATAAAAGATTTTCGTTCACTTACTATCGTTTAAATTTGAACACTTACTTAAAACCACTAATTAAACACTTATTTAAAGTAGCGATTCGCAAAATTAGGAAATTTAGAGTTATATTTGCATTACAAATAAGAAAACAATCAGGTTTGAAATAAAAATAAAACAGATGAGCAAAGAAAAAGTGCTGGTCACAGGGGCTGACGGCTTCATCGGCTCCCACCTAACGGAAACTCTTCTCAATGCCGGCTATAGCGTCAGAGCACTGAGCTACTACAACTCGTTCAATTCATGGGGTTGGCTCGAAGGCATCCGCCACCCCGACCTCGAAGTGGTCAGCGGCGACGTGCGCGATCCCGAATTCTGCCGCCACATCACCCGCGGATGCGATCTCGTGTTCCATCTGGCTGCCCTCATCGCGATTCCCTACAGCTATGTAGCCCCCGACAGCTATGTCGACACCAACATCCGGGGCACGCTCAATATGCTTCAGGCCGCACGCGACTGCAATGTGCGCCGAATTGTCGTAACCTCCACCAGCGAGGTCTACGGCACCGCCCTCTATGTCCCCATCGACGAAAAGCATCCCCGCCAGCCACAGTCGCCCTATTCGGCAACAAAAATCGGCGCCGACGCGATTGCCATGAGCTTCTACAACGCATTTGACACTCCGGTTGTCATCGCGCGCCCCTTCAATGCCTACGGCCCGCGCCAGAGCGCCCGCGCGATAATCCCGACAATAATAACACAGATCGCCACAGGTGTCCGCGAGATCAAAGTCGGCGACCTGACACCGACACGCGACTTCAACTACGTGACCGACACGGCCGCCGGCTTCCTTGCCCTCGCCACAACTCCGGGCATCGAAGGCCGCGAGATCAACATAGCCACCGGAACGGAAGTCACAATGGAACATACGCTCCACACGATAGCTCGCCTAATGGATGCCGACGTCAGCTGGGTCACCGACCCCGAACGCCTGCGTCCGTCGAAAAGCGAAGTCCGCCGTCTGCTCGGCGACAACTCGCTGATCACCTCTCTGACCGACTGGCGGCCGAAAGTGAGCCTCGAGGAAGGTCTGAAGCGCACAATCGACTGGATCGTGAAGCCGGAAAACCTTGCCTGCTACAAAACCGACATCTATAACCGCTGACCCGCCAGGCGGTCCTTTGCAATGGCAGACAAGAAAACAATCCTGATCGGAGGCGGAGGCCATGCCAGATCGATCGTCGAAGTGATGGGCCGGAACCGCTTCGACGCCTATGTCGCGCTCTCGCCAGCTCCGGAAGGGATGTCGCTCCCGTATGCCGGCAACGACACGGTCGCCTCTTCGGCACTCGATCCAGCCGAAACTGCCATACACATAGCAATCGGCTATACATCCGGAGGCTCGCTTGCTCTCCGACGGAAAATAATCGAGACCTACAGGAATTTCACAGCTGTCACTCTGATTGCTCCGTCGGCCGTCGTCACCCATTCATCGACAATCGGCGCAGGCTCTGCCGTAATGGCGCGGGCCGTCGTCAACCGGTCGGCCACAGGCGATCATTGCGTCATAAACACTGGCGCGATCATCGACCATGACTGCCGTCTCGGATCGAACGTCTTCATAGGTCCCGGAGCTGTCATCTGCGGAGAGGTCGAGATCGGCGATGACGTGTTTATCGGAGCCGGAACAATTATCCGCAACGGCATTTCAATCGCTTCCGGAACAAGAATCGGCATGGGGTCGCTCGTGACCGCCACAATCGACACTCCGGGACTCTACTTAGGCTCTCCTGCAAAAAAAAAGACTGAATGAAAACAATCGTCATAGCAGAAATAGGCGTCAACCACGGAGGCGATCCGGAGACCGGACGCCGAATGATCACGGCAGCCCGCGAAGCCGGAGCCGACTATGTCAAATTCCAGACTTTCAAGGCCGAAAGACTCGTGTGCCGTTCAGCCCGGCGCGCTGAATATCAGGAGCGCAACTGCGGAGGATCGGAATCGCAGTTCGAAATGCTCAGACGCCTCGAGCTTTCTGAAGAACAATTCGCCGAGCTCGCAGACGAATGCAGCCGTCAGGGCATAGGCTTCCTCTCGTCGCCGTTCGACATCGAGAGCGTCGCTCTGCTTTCGCACTTCAACATGGACTACTGGAAAATCCCCTCCGGCGAAATAACCAACCTGCCGTTGCTCGAAGCCGTCGGCGCGCAACGCGGACGTGTCATCCTGTCGACCGGAATGTCGACAATCGACGAAGTCGAGGCGGCCGTCAGGATTCTCGAGCAGGCGGGGACTCCCCGGAAAGAGATCATTCTGCTCCACTGCAACACCCAGTATCCCACCCCGGCGGAAGATGTCAATCTGCGCGCGATGGAATCGCTCGCCACGCTCGGATGCGGCAGTGTAGGATTCAGCGACCACACAATAGGGACGGCTGTTCCCGTCGCGGCTGCAGCACTTGGAGCCTCTGTCATAGAAAAGCATTTCACACTCGACAAAAACGAGGCAGGCCCCGACCACCGTGCATCGGCCGATCCGGAAGAGTTCGCCTCGATGGTACGCGACATCCGGATTGTCGGGCAGGCTCTCGGTTCGCCGGAAAAACATGTGACAGACAGCGAAAGCGGCAACGTAGAGGTGGCCCGCAAGTCGATCGTAGCCTCGCGCCCGATCAGAAAAGGCGAGCCGCTGACCCCGGAAAATCTGACAACCAAACGTCCCGGCAACGGAATGTCGCCGATGATGTGGCATCAGATCATGAACCGCCCCGCGCCGCGCGACTTTTCAGCCGACGAACCGATCTCTTTCTGAGCGCACTTTCATTACCGACACTCTCTTAGAGAGTGTTTGAATTTAAACCGCGTTAACAGTAATACGCATGAACGGCAGAACCTTCAAAATAATCCTGAGG
>JAIDJZ010000338.1 GCA_029051965.1 Paramuribaculum sp.
CAACAGAACGTTTCACCTATTTTTTAAGTTATACAATTATTCAGGTAGCCTCATATCACACCGCTACTAAAACTCCGGGAAGGCAGCATCCGGAGCAAAATGGCCGAGAGGCCTAAATTTTAAAACAAAAATTTTCGTACCAAAAACACCTATCCCCTTTCATTCACTGATTATGGACTCAAACGAAAAGAAAAGCAAGCGCCCGCGAATCGGTCAGATCCGTACCGCAACCCCCGAAACCGAACCCACCCAGTCACATTCGGCAGAAAACACCGAAGAACGTCCGCACCGTCAATATCGTCAGGACTATCAGAACAGCGGATATCAGAGCAGAAACAGCTACAACAGCTCATCACAGCGCCCCTACGGCCAGCGCTCTTACAATCCCAACTATAACCGCGACTCCTATCAGAGCCGTCCGCGCTACAACTCTCCCGAACCCGACACTACAGCGACAGCCGAAGGCGAAAACCACACTGCAGCCACCACTGAAGGCAGCGACACCTATCGCCACCAGAACTCATACAATCAGGGATACCGCCGCAACAATCAAGGCTACAACAACTACAACCGTTCGGAAGGCTACAGCAACAACCGCCAGGGTGGCTACAACAACCAGGGCTACAACAACCGTCAGGGAGGATATAACAATAACCGTCAAGGCGGATACAACAACCAGAACCGCCAGGGCGGATACAACAACCGTCAGGGTTGCTACAACAGCCAGAACCGTCAGGGCGGATACAACAACCGCCAGGGTGGCTACAACAACCAGAACCGCCAGGGCGGATACAACAACCGTCAGGGTGGCTACAACAACCAGAACCGCAACAACAACCGTCAGGGCGGCTACAACAGCCAGAACCGCAACATGCGTCAGAACCAGTACGGCATGCCGCAGGGAGGCAAGAGCTTCGTTCCCCGTCCGAAACGCATCGAATACGAACAGTCGATCCCCTCTCCCGACGAACAGATCCGTCTCAACAAATTCCTTGCCAATGCCGGAATCTGCTCTCGTCGTGAAGCCGATGAATTCATCCAGCAGGGACTCGTCAAGGTCAACGGCGAAGTCGTGACCGAACTCGGAACAAAGATCACCCACTCCGACACTGTCGAATACAACGACCAGGCAGTCGTGCTTGAAAAGAAATGCTACATTCTTCTCAACAAGCCGAAAGACTGTGTGACGACATCCGACGACCCCAACGGCCGCATGACCGTCATGGACCTGATCAAAGGCGCCTGCGAAGAACGCGTCTACCCGGTCGGACGTCTGGACCGCAACACTACCGGAGTGCTCCTGCTGACCAACGACGGCGACCTCGCCTCGAAGCTGACCCATCCGAAATATGTCAAGAAGAAGATCTATCACGTCTGGACCGACAAAGACATCGCCGAAGATGACATGCAGCGCATCGCCGACGGAATCGAACTCGACGACGGACCGATCCACGCCGACGCGATCAGCTATGCGACCGACACCGACCGCAACCAGGCCGGCATCGAGATCCATTCAGGCCGCAACCGAATCGTGCGCCGTATCTTCGAAAGCCTCGGCTATCACGTGACCAAACTCGACCGCGTCTACTTCGCTGGGCTGACCAAAAAGAATCTTCCCCGCGGCCGTTGGCGCTATCTGACACAGGAAGAAGTCAACTTCCTGAAAATGGGATCATTCGAATAAACCATCAACACACTCTTAAACCATCAGATCAAATTTCTCTTTTCAATGAAACGAACGAAAATCGTCGACATATTCTCGCCCGAACTCGTCGGCAAAGAGGTAAGCGTCATGGGCTGGGTCCGCACCCGCCGCGGTAACAAACACGTCCAGTTCGTGGCACTCAATGACGGATCGACTATCAAAAACATTCAGATCGTTTTCGATCTCGAACGCTTTTCAGAAGAAGAGCTCCGCAACATAACAACAGGCTCGAGCCTCCACGTGACCGGCCTTCTCGTCGAATCGATGGGCAAAGGCCAGTCAGTCGAAATCCAGGCCGAAACGGTCGAAGTCTTCGGACTTGCCGACCCTGAAAAATATCCTCTCCAGAAGAAAGGCCACACTCTCGAATTCCTTCGCGAGATCGCCCATCTGCGTCCGCGCACAAACACCTTCGGAGCGATTCTCCGCGTGCGTTCGGCACTTGCCTTCGCAATCCACAAATTCTTCAACGAACGCGGCTTCTTCTATCTCCACACCCCTCTGATCACAGCAAGCGACTGCGAGGGCGCGGGAGCGATGTTCCAGGTGACGACTCTCGACCTCAACAACCTTCCCAAGACCGAAGAGGGCAAAGTCGACTTCTCGGCCGACTTCTTCGGCAAGCCGACCGCACTGACCGTCAGCGGGCAGCTTGAAGGCGAACTCGGCGCAACCGCACTCGGAGCCATCTACACCTTCGGCCCGACATTCCGCGCCGAAAACTCAAACACCCCCCGCCACCTGTCGGAATTCTGGATGATCGAGCCTGAGATGGCCTTCTACGACATCTCCGACAACATGGATCTGGCTGAGGACTTCATCAAATACTGCATCAACTACGCGCTGTCGAACTGCATCGACGATCTTGAATTCCTCGCCAAGATGTACGACAACGACCTGATCGACCGTCTGCGCCACGTTGTCGAGGAGAAATTCGTTCGTCTGACCTACACGGAAGGTGTGCGCATTCTCGAAGAATCGGGCCACAAATTCGAATTCCCCGTCTACTGGGGTGCCGATCTCCAGAGCGAGCATGAACGCTACCTCGTCGAGCATCACTTCAAGCGTCCGGTCATCCTGACCGACTATCCGAAAGAGATCAAGGCTTTCTATATGAAACAGAACGAGGATGGCAAGACTGTACGCGCAATGGACGTGCTCTTCCCCAAAATCGGCGAGATCATCGGCGGTTCGGAACGTGAGGCAAACTACGAAAAACTTTCAGCACGCATCGAGGAACTGGGCATTCCGATGAAGGACATGTGGTGGTATCTCGACACACGCCGCTTCGGCTCAGTCCCCCACTCCGGATTCGGCCTCGGCTTCGAGCGTCTGGTTCTTTTCGTGACCGGCATGACAAATATCCGCGACGTCATCCCCTTCCCACGCACCCCCAACAACGCCGAATTCTAATCCCCCTCATCAATACTAAGAGTATGTTTACTTTTAGCACGAATTAAGAAATACATTGCGCTGTTTGAAATTCTTCAGGTCATCAGAAAGAG
>JAIDJZ010000339.1 GCA_029051965.1 Paramuribaculum sp.
TTCACACCGCCAAAGCGATTGCAATGGTAGCGTGTGCAATGTTTATGTTGCGGTTCGTTTAATTCAGCTTCATCCCGAGTTCATCACAGACATATTTATTCTCAGCTGTCCGTGGCAAGTAATTACCTTTGCCTCGGCCAATCGTCATGCATCTGCGTCCGCTTGTTTCGGTCACAATGCAACCGCATTGCTCCCTCACTGCGCGAACACATCTGCACGACACTTGACCGCCCCAGCGTTAACAAATATTGGGGAACCGGCTCTTAGTTGTATTGTTTAGCGGATTCCACAAGAAAACACACCAGCGCGCTGAAAACGGCAGGAAAGTCGGGAAAAGAAGGCGGTTTTTAGCAGAAGTTTTGTAACTTTGTGAAATTAAACAGTTACCTTTATGACAGACAGCATAATGAACTTTCTCAAGTCCCGCAAATTCTGGTGCGTTGCCGGATCGGTTCTTCTGATGGCACTCATCTCAGTCGTTTACTTCTATCCCGACGCCGTTACGGGCAACACCCTCAGCCAGCACGATATGGAACAGGGAGCGGCTATCGGTCACGAGGCGCAGGCCTATGCTCAGGAGACAGGCCACACACCCCGCTGGACCAACTCGCTCTTCGGCGGCATGCCGACTTTCCAGATTTCCCCCTCCTACCCGTCCAACTCGCTATTCAACTGGATCAACCGGGCAATGGGTCTCTGGCTTCCCAATCCGGCCGACTGGCTGATGATGATGATGGTCGGCTTCTTCATTCTGCTGCTGGCAATGCGCTGCCGATGGTATGTGGCACTGATCGGAGCAATAGCCTATGGCTTTTCCTCCTACTTCATAATCATCATCGGCGCGGGCCACATCTGGAAATTCATCACTCTGGCATATATCCCCCCGACGATAGCGGGCATTTTGCTCTGTTATCGCGGCCGTTACATTGCCGGAGGCGCGCTTGCCGGACTAATGGCCATGATGCAGATCTCCGCCAATCATCCCCAGATGACCTATTATTTTCTGTTTGTCATACTCGGAATTGTCATTGCCAGCCTGATCTCTGCAATCAGGGACAAGAAGCTCAGACAATGGCTCACTGCCACCGGTGTACTCGCCGTGGCTGCCGTTCTGGCCGTCGGAGCCAATCTGCCCTCGCTCTATAACACCTACGAATATTCGAAGGAGACAATGCGCGGCGGACATTCCGAACTCACCCCCCTCCCCGGCCAGCAGAGCAATACGACCGAAACTGGTCTCGCACGCGACTACATAACGCAATACAGCTACGAAACCTCCGAAAGTTTCTCACTGCTGATTCCCAACATCAAGGGTGGCGCGACATCGCGTTTTGTCGGCGGTGGCGGCGAATATCTGTCGCTCAGCAAACTCCCTGAGGCCGAGGAAATGATCAGCAGCGGTGCGATCACCCGCGACGAAGCAATGTATCTCGACTGGATTCCGCAATATTTCGGCGGTCCGGAAGGGACAAGCGGACCGGTCTATGTCGGAGCGCTGATCGTCGCCCTCTTCTTCCTCGGATGCGTCATTGTCAAAGGTCCGCTCAAGTGGGCGCTGGTCATTCTGACACTCTTCTCGATTCTGCTCGCACTCGGACGCAACTTCATGGCTCTGACAGACTTCATGATCGACTACATCCCGATGTACAGCAAGTTCAGAACTGTTGAAAGCATTCTTGTCATCGCCGAGTTCACGATGCCTCTTCTCGCTGCCCTCGCACTTCAGAAATTGCTCGAGCTTCCGGCCGACGAAGCCTGGAAACGCTATAAACGCCCCCTTTTCGGAGCTTTCGGCGTCGTGCTGGTCATCTGTCTGGCCGGAATAATGATGCCCGGAGTTTTCGGAGCCGGAGTGACCGGCGCCGACAGAGAGACAGACGCACGCATTGCCGAAGGTCTCGCCGCGCAGGCTCAGCAGGGTGGATTCGACCCGACGCAGATACTTCAGGTGCTGTCGATCGACAACCCACGCATCTACAACGCTGTCGAACAGCTCCGCTTCTCAATGGTGCGCGCCGATTCGCTGCGCAGCTTCATCGTCGTAGCCCTCGGACTCGGATTCCTGTTGCTCTACTTCCGCCGTCGCATGTCCACTCCCGTCATGCTCGCGGCCGTAGGTCTGATCATATGCGGCGACCTCTACATGGTCAACAAACGCTACCTCAACACCAACAGTTTCGTTCCGCGGCGCTATGTCTCGACCGAACGATTTGCCCCGTCGGCTGCCGACAGGGTGATCCTCACGGATACAGCCATGAACTATCGCGTTCTGAACATCCCTCAGTTCTCCGGAGCCGCCCCCTCCTATCACCACAAAACCATCGGAGGCTATCATGCCGCCAAACTCACCCGCTATCAGGATCTGATTGACCGACAGCTGATGAAAAACAATCCTGAGGTGCTCAACATGCTCAACACGCGCTATGTCATCACCAACGACAATGCCGCGCCCGAACTGAACCCCGATGCGATGGGCAACGCCTGGTTTGTCGATGCTGTCGGCTATGTCGACGGTCCGGACGCAGAAATGGCGGCTCTCGATTCACTTCCGGTTGCTGTCCGCGCAGTGGCCGACCGCAAATTCGAACCGATTCTCGGCCAGTCGAAACCGAAAACTCCCGGCGACACGATCTTTGAGACAACATACGCGCCCGACCGCCTGACCTATCATGCGAAAACAGCCAATGGCGGAGTGGCAGTGTTCTCCGAAATCTACTTCCCGTGGGGATGGAACGTGACCATCGACGGACAGCCGGCCGAACTCGGACGCGTCAACTATGTGCTCCGCGCGCTCGCCGTTCCAGCCGGAACCCACACCATCGAAATGGTCTTTGACCCGAAATCGCTCCACACGACCACCAGCATCGCCTACGTAAGCATCATCCTCATCTATCTCGGATGCGGCGGCGCAGTTGCCTACGCTCTCTGCAAACGCAGAAGAAAGGAAAAGCAAAGCGGGGAAAACAAGAAATGAGAATGCGTCTGCCCCGATTGATACCCGCTCTGATCCGGGGTGTGCGCGCGCCGAAACGTGCGGCACGGAGCCGGGGCTTCGGCATCCACTCGCCATTTGCATTCCGCTTTGTCAGAGAAGTGCTTTCGCAGCCTTACGCCTACTACAGTTATCCGCAACTCGACAGAGCCGCGAAAGCCGAAGGATGTCAGCCCGCCGTTGTGCGCACCCTGTTCCGGCTGTCGCTCTGGTTCCGCCCCGGAGCGGTTGACGTTGTCGGATCGGCTTCGGAAGCCGTCAGCCTTGCCATAAGACGCGGCAATCCGCAGACACAGACCGCCGGCATGCCGCCAAAATGCATTGTAGGGCTCGGAGACGGCCGCGAGAAGGTCAGCGGAATGTGGCGTCAGTCAGAACGCGGAATGCTGTTCAGAGCGAAAGAAATGGCCATATTCGTCACCTCCGACCATCTTCCCCATCAAAAGTTCGACATTCTGCTCTCCTGATTCCTCTTCTTCATGTCCCGCACACGCTCGATCGACTCACTTCCCGACATCATCAGAAGCTACGAAGCCTACCTTCTACTCGAACGCGGACTCAGCGACAACACCCGCTACGCCTACCTGGCAGATCTCGACAAACTCCTGCATTATCTGAGAGGATCGTCAACATCGCTGCGTGATGTCACGACCGACACTCTGCGCGAGTTCGTCGGCGCTCTCTATGACGTCGGCATTTCGACCCGGTCGCAGGCACGCATAATCTCCGGAGTAAAAGCTTTTTTCCGCTTCCTGAAACTTGAGAACTACCTCGATTCGAATCCGGCCCTTCTCCTCGAAACTCCGAGATGCGGCAAGCGGCTTCCCGAAGTGCTGCGAATTGACGAAATCGACGCTATGATCAGCGCTGTCGACATGGAAAAACCGGAAGGCCAGCGCAACCGGGCCATAATCGAGACCCTCTACAGCTGCGGACTGCGCGTCTCCGAACTGACCAACCTTGAAATCTCCAGAATCTATGCCGACGAGCAGTTTGTCATCGTCAGCGGCAAAGGCAACAAGGAACGTATCATTCCGATCTCGCCCCACGCCCTCAGCGAAATAGAGGCTTACATGGCTGACCGCGAGAGAATCGACATCAAACCGGGAGAAGAAAACATCCTTTTTCTGAACCGCCGCGGCCATCGACTGACACGCGTGATGATTTTCTACATTGTCCGCCAGCTCGCCGAACTCGCCGGAATCAGAAAAGAGATCTCGCCCCACACACTGCGCCACTCTTTCGCCACCCATCTTCTCGAGGGGGGAGCCAACCTGCGTGCTATCCAGCAGATGCTTGGCCACGAAGACATTTCGACAACGGAAATCTACATCCACATCGACCGCTCACGACTCAGAGAGGAGATAATGGCCCATCATCCCAGAAACCGGCGCGACAGATCATTTCCGACTGAAGAAGCGCCCGAGACGCCAGCCTGCGACGATGCCACAGACCGCCGTGACAGCCAACATAATCCACCTGCGATACCCTCTGCCGGCAGCCTGAGAGGTGACTGACTCACTTTTTTCGGCTCGGCGGACAGCAATACTGACGGACGTCGAGTCGGTACGCTCCTCTCCCGCACGCGAAACGGCGGCCGCCTTCTCACGCCGTTCCACTCCGAACAGCTCTATCCGTGATGACCGACGGACATTCCCCGTGTCCTGCCTCATATGAATTCTCACACTGTCGATCCTTAGCGAGCCATGCCAGTCAAAACTATCGGCCGCGGCCCTGCCGAACCGCAGACTCTGTGTTGCCGTGAAGGAGGAATCCGTCGCGACATTGCTCCGGACCACCTGCTTATCCGACCGGCATGCTCCGGCGGCAAGCAAAACACCCGTAAGAAGAACTGACAAAAGATAATAATGATGATGATTCATGACGTAATTCTGTTTTTCCGACAAAATTACATCAGCCGACAGGCCGTCAAAGGTACGGTTTCAACATTTGTCGTCAACAATCAGAGCGAATCAAGCGACAGCACACCGTCGAGAAGCGCGACAGCCTCCTCGACCGTCGAGACGTGGCTGATTGCAAAGCTACGGCGTCCGTTGCGCTCTCTGATCTGACAGCGGCGCGGATTCTCCTGCAGGAATCTAAGCAACTTACCGAACATAGGACTCTGATAGTAAGCCACATTCGAATCGTCGACAAAATAGACGAACATCTTGTCCTGCTTCAGCGAAACCTTCTCGATTCCAAGTCGCCGGGCCAGACGGCGCAGGCGCGGAATGCGCAGAAGTTCGGCAGTCACACCGGGTATTTTTCCGAACCGGT
The DNA here is from genome assembly GCA_029051965.1 of Paramuribaculum sp. Taxonomy (GTDB): domain Bacteria; phylum Bacteroidota; class Bacteroidia; order Bacteroidales; family Muribaculaceae; genus Paramuribaculum. The sequence goes on from JAIDJZ010000339.1 coordinate 5,273, forward strand.
CAACGAGCCGTTCGCGGAACTCGAGAAGATCCCTTTCGCGTTCAATCGAATCAAGTTCCTGATAAAGAGCGATGCGTTCGCTCTCCTGAGGCACATAATCGGCCGGAAGCAGAAGTTCCATATCACTCTCGATGACACAATCGGCCACATATTCCTCGTCATCGCCCGGCGCAAGGCCCTGCTCGGCAGGCTCGCCGAATTCCTCAGTGCGAAGTTCCGTGACAGCCTCTTTCAGAATCTTCTGGTAGGTCTCATAGCCGAGATCAGCTATGAAACCGCTCTGTTCGGCACCGAGGAGATTTCCCGCGCCACGGATGTCGAGGTCCTGCATCGCGATATGAATGCCACTGCCAAGATCAGAAAAACTCTCGATCGCCTGCAACCGCCGGCGGGAAGTCGGAGAAAGCGGGACATGGGGTGGAACAGTCAGATAGCAGAAAGCCTTTCGGGAGCTGCGCCCAACTCGTCCGCGGAGCTGGTGAAGCTCACTCAACCCGAAATTCTGAGCATTATTGATGATTATCGTGTTGACATTAGGCATGTCGATGCCACTCTCAATGATAGTTGTGGAGAGAAGAATGTCATAGTCGTGATTCGAGAAGTCGAGAATTGCCTTTTCGAGCTTCTCAGGCGCCATCTGCCCGTGGGCCACTATTATCCGCGCGTCGGGCACAAGCCGGCTTACCATAGCCTCAAGCTCGTTGAGACCCTCGATGCGGTTGTTGACCATGAACACCTGACCGTTGCGCGACATCTCGAAATTGATCGCCTCGGCCAGCATCTCGTCGGTCAGAGAAGTCACAGAAGTTATGATCGGATAGCGGTTGGGGGGAGGAGTCGTAATCGACGACAGGTCGCGCGCACCCATCAGCGAGAACTGCAGCGTCCGCGGAATCGGCGTTGCACTCATTGTCAGAGTGTCGACATTGGTCTTCATCTGCTTGAGACGCTCCTTGACCGCGACGCCGAACTTCTGCTCCTCGTCGACGACAAGCAGTCCCAGATCCTTGAACCTGACGCTTTTGCCGATCAGCTTGTGGGTTCCGATCAGAATGTCGATCTTTCCTTCAGCCAGATCTCCGAGAATCGCCTTCGTCTCTTTTGCCGTGCGGGCACGCGAAAGATAGTCGACTCTGACCGGAAAATCCTTCAGCCGTCGCGAGAACGTATTGAAATGCTGATAGGCAAGCACTGTCGTCGGGACAAGCACTGCCGTCTGCTTATTGTCAGCGGCAGCCTTGAAAGCCGCACGGATAGCGATTTCGGTTTTGCCGAAACCGACATCGCCGCAGACAAGGCGGTCCATCGGACGGTCGTTTTCCATATCGGCCTTGACCGCCCGGGTCGTTGTCAGCTGATCGGGGGTATCCTCATAGATAAACGAAGCCTCAAGCTCATGCTGCAGATAGCTGTCGGGAGAGAAGGCAAAGCCTTTCTCATTCTTTCGGGCCGCATAAAGCTTTATGAGATCGCGGGCTATATCCTTGAGTTTTGTTTTCGTACGTTCCTTCAGACGATTCCACGCACCGCTGCCAAGCTTGTTGATTTTCGGAGCGACGCCCTCCTTTCCGCGGTATTTGGCCAGTTTGTGGAGCGAATGGATCGAAACAAAAATCGTGTCGTTATTGGCATATGTCAGTTTGATCATCTCCTGTACACGCCCCGACACATTAGTGCGCATCAGACCGGCGAAACGTCCGACTCCGTGGTCGACATGGACAATGAAGTCACCCGGTTCGATCGCGCTCAGCTCCTTCAGCGAGAGTGCGAGTTTGCCCGACCGCGCGCGGTCGCTTTTCAGATTATATTTGTGGAACCGGTCAAAAATCTGATGGTCAGTGAAGAAACACGTCCGGGAAATATTGTCGACAAAGCCCTCATGAAGAGTCGAGTCGACCGGGGTGAAACCGATACTGTCACCGCGGTCCGCGAAAATTGCCCGCAGACGCTCGATCTGCTTTTCGCTGTCGGAGAGAATATAGATCCTGTAGCCATCGGCCAGAAAGCGTCCGAATGATTCGGCAATCAGATCGAAATTCTTGTGATAGAGAGCCTGCGGCGAACAGGCGAAATCAATCGATGCGGCCGCTTCGGAAACCGGCATGGCGGCCGCCGTGAACTCGATCCGGCGGAACGAATCGAACTTTGCCTTGAATTCTTCTGCATCGATCAGCTGACGCATGGCCGAAGCATCACCCTCGGAAGCTTCGATCGCCGAAGCCGAAAACGACTCGGAGGCCACCTCCGAGATGCGCGCAAGCGTATAGGCCGAATCCCTGACAGCCAGCAGTGTAGAGGGAGCGATAAAATCGAGCAGGGAACTGCCTCGCCCCTGAGAGGCGACATTCGAGGTAATGGAGACAGCCTCCATCCGCTGTTCGGAAAGCTGAGTCTCGATGTTGAAAGTCCTCATCGAGTCTATGTCATCGCCGAAAAAGTCGATTCGGTAGGGAAGCTCGTGGCTATAGCCGAAGATATCGAGAATCGAGCCTCGCACGGCAAACTGCCCGGGCTCATAGACATAGTCCACCTCAGAGAAACCGTTGTCGCGCAACCACCTGACAGTTTCTGTCATATCGGCCTGCGTGTCGGTCGAGAGCCGAAGCGTGTGGCGTGTGATCGAATCGCGGTCGGCAACTCTTTCGGCAAGGGCCTCTGGATAGGTGACCACAAAACGCAACCCCCTGTCAGAGGTCCAGCGCGTCAGAGCCTCAGTCCGAAGAATCTGTGACGGAGGATCGGCCTGGCCATATTTGATGTGACGCTTATATCCCGAAGGGAGCATAGCGACACATTCCTCCCCCGCAATGCGGCAGAGATCATGATAGAGATAGCCTGCGTCATCAAGCGAATCTCCGATGACCACCGTCGGGGCCTTCCCCTCCGGCAGCAGCGAAAGCATCACGGCAGCAGAAGAGCCGGCAAGATTATAGACAGAAATCAGCCCGTTGCCCCCCTTCAGGGCAGAGGAGAGCGCCCGGCCGCGCGCTCCGTCCCGCATGGACTCCACAATCTCCTGAAGCGTCATTTTTTGGCCGCAGTGGTTTTTGCAGGTGAGAGGATCGCTTTGTAGCGGGCAGCGTCATGAAGCACCTGCACGGCACTGTCGACCGCCGGATCATAACGCAGGAAGCTGCTGATCTCACCCGGCTGATAATAGTAGCGGTTGGCAATTTCCCGTTCGAGATACGGGGCGATCGACTTGCGGTTCGTGTCGAGATCCTTGTCGAGAGGGTGTTTCAGCATCGCCTCCAGATGCGAGATCTCAGCATCTATACTGTCGGACATGTAGCCTTCGATCTTGGCCGCTTCGCGGAGATTGCCGAGGATTGTCACACAGACCTTGTCGTAGTTGAATTTCTCGGGGTCAATGAACGCCTTGAAATCTTCATAGATCGAATCGTCGACAACAAACTCGTCGGCCGGCGGGATCGATTCATGGGTAGCGGCATATCTGTTGGCGAAATCGAAAGCCCAGTTGTCGCGGACTACATTATAGGTCAGCCGGCTGACTTCGGGATACTGCACCTTCAGATCCGGGGTGATCCCACCTCCGTCGCGCACAATTCGGCCCGCGGCAGTCCGGAACTCAGTCGTCAGACTGTCCGGAATGCGCGCCACAGATCCGTCGGGATTGCGATGCGAGTAGTCGATAGCCTGGATCAGACGTCCGCTCGGAATGTAGTAGCGGGCAACCGTCACTTTAAGCATCCCGTCGTAAGGGATCTCGCGTGTTGTCTGGACAAGTCCCTTTCCGAATGAACGGTCGCCCATGATGACAGCCCGGTCGAGATCCTGTAGAGCGCCGGCCGTGATTTCCGACGCAGATGCAGTCCCGCCGTCGGTGAGCACCACCAGTGGCAGATCAGGCGCTACAGGCTTGCCGGAAGTCTTATAGACACGCTCCTCCATCACGCCTTTGCCGCGCGTGCGCAGCACCTCGGTGCCTTTCGGCAGGAAGTAGCCAAGTATCCTGACAGCACTTTCAAGAAATCCGCCCCCGTTCTCGCGCAGATCAAGAATGAGACCTTTGATACGGTTCTCCTCCACGAGTCTGTTCAGCGCGTCGAGCACCTCGTCGGCTGATTTCTCAGAGAACTGACTCAGCTGGATATAGCCGATGTCATCCCCTACAAGGCCCGAGTAGGGCACTGCCGGGATCATGATTTTGTCACGGACCATCTCGACCGTTATGATAGAATCCTCGACATAAGGACGTTTGACTGTCACCCTTACAGTCGTGCCGCGCTGGCCCTTAAGGCGTGAGCTGACCTGTTCGGTCGTCATTCCGAGCACAGTGACCGTGTCGATCGACATTATCAGGTCGCCGCTGCGCAGACCGGCCCGATCGGCCGGAGACCCCTGATGAGGTCCGGAAATATAGACATTTCCGTTTCGCGCCATGATGTAGGACCCGATGCCGGCATATTCTCCCGAATTGAGCGAGCGAAACTCCTCCTGCTCCTTGCGGGGCATATATTCAGTATAGGGATCGAGTTTGTTGAGCATCGCGTCAATCGCAGTCTTCACGGCCGACTCGATGTCGATCGTGTCGACATAGTTGCTCTGCAGTTCCTTTACAACAGAGTTGAATATCGTCACATTGGAATTTATATCAGCCTTAGGGCTCCGTGTCTCAGCATGTCCGATAAAGGCCATTGCGGCCAGGGCGGCTACCGCATAGAAAAGTTTCTTCATCCTTATAAATGGGGTGGAAAACGGTTATGATTCTGTTTTAACGACCAAAGTTAGTCATTTATTATAACAATCCCGCAGGAAAAGATTTCAATTTTCGCAATTTTTTTCGCAAAAAACTTCCTAAACACTTGCATATATCAGAGAAACGACGTAATTTTGCAACGCTAAAGATCCAGAGGGGTCTCCGCAGAGAAATCTGCGATAAAGCAAATGCTTCAGTAGCTCAGTTGGTTAGAGCACCTGACTGTTAATCAGGGGGTCGTTGGTTCAAGCCCATCCTGAAGCGCAAAATCTTGAAACCAGTCCGATTAAGGACACCTTTGCTTCAGTAGCTCAGTTGGTTAGAGCACCTGACTGTTAATCAGGGGGTCGTTGGTTCAAGCCCATCCTGAAGCGC
>JAIDJZ010000034.1 GCA_029051965.1 Paramuribaculum sp.
CTCCCGAACCTCTTCGTCAGCACTTCATTCAGTCAGAATCGATTCCTCCCTTCCCACACGGTCGAACCGACCGAATACCGCTACGGACTCGTCGGAGATGTCAACGTTTTCTGGAATCTCACCCCTCGGATTCAGGTGGGAGCCGAATTCGACTACGGAATGCGCAAGAACTTCAACGGCGACCATCGCTGGTCGAAACGCGTCGGAGCAATGGCACAGTTTTCCTTCTGATCCCTCGCCCCCCACTACAGACGACAAGGGCTGCCCGTTACCGGGCAGCCCTTGAACTATTGTCGAAAAAGACTGTGTCTGAGAATTAACCGATTCCTACGACATTGAGAAGTGAATCGTAGAAACAACTTACGATACCGAGAGCGAGGATGCCGGCAACGCAGATCCACATTCCGAGACGTTCGGAGAACGCGCTGCGGAAGGGTGCTACCGTGAACTCATCTTCGTCCTTGATGAACATCGCCTTGACAACAAGAAGGTAATAGTAGAGCGATATAATCGTATTGATCAGCGCAATCAGCACAAGAACATAGATTGCGACAGAGCCCTGGTTGATGGCCGAAGTGAAGATGAAGAACTTGCTGAAGAAGCCTGCAAACGGAGGAATACCGGCAAGCGAGAACATCGCAAGCATCATTGTCACAGCCAGACGGGGGTTTGTCTTATAGAGACCGTTGTAGTCATCCATCGAAACCTTGCCGCAATTGTTTTCGATCGCACCGATAACGCCGAACGCTGCGAGGTTAGAGAAGATGTAGACAAGAATGTAGTACATCAGAGCAGCTTCACCCATCGGATTGTTACCTACGATGCCAAGCATGATGTAACCGGCCTGCGAGATAGATGAGAAAGCAAGGAAACGCTTCAGATTCTTCTGACGGATCGCAAAGAGGTTACCGATTGTGATTGTCAGAATAATGAGCGCGTAAAGCATCCATTCCCATGCATCGGCATAGACCTGTCCGAACACATGCCAGAGGATCACGAGGAAGGCAAACGCTGCCGAGCCCTTGGAGATGACCGAGAGGTAGGATGTGACTGAAGTCGGAGCACCCTGATAGACATCGGCAGTCCAGAGGTGGAACGGAACCAGCGAAAGCTTGAATCCCATACCTGACATGACGAACGCGATCGCAATGACCAGCAGAACGATATTGGCCGATGCCGCAGTCGCAATGCCCTCTGCGATGTGATGGAAATAGAGAGTTCCTGTCAGACCATAGACAAAAGAGAGGCCCATGAGAAGAATCGCGGAGGAGAAAACGGCTGTCAGAATATACTTGGCAGCAGCTTCATGGCTCTCATAACGACGCTTGTTGAAGGCAACCATTGCGGCAAGCGGGAGCGAGGCACTCTCAAGACCGATGATGAACACGAGGAAATGACGGCCCGAGATCATCAGATACATACCGAAGAGGGTGACCAGAAGCAGCTCGTAGAACTCGCCGCGGCGGATAACCTGATGCTCGCTCGAAGTCCACTTCAGAGACTGAATCAGAACAATGAGCACGCCTACATTCAATATATTCTTGATGGCCACGATCACTGGAGAGGTCTCATACATTCCTGCGAAAGCAGAAACCACAGAGTCACCTACCACAACAGGGCAGAATCCCCAGAGAGTGAAGAGGCCGAAAAGCAGACATGTGATTTTGCCGATTGACGACTGAGCGCGCGCCGGCAAAAAAGTATCGTTGAGGAAGACCAAAAGAAATAAAACCAACAAGCTTATTTCTTGCTTCATCGCTAAAAACTGTGAGTAATCCATTTCTTGTTATTCTTTTAGTTCATTCCGATGACACTGAAAATCTCAGGGGTAAATGTCCAACGGATAAGGTTGGCGAAGAAGTTGGGGAAACAGCCGATCGCTGCAACGCTGATAATAAGAGTCACAGTTGCGGTACGTTCCCACCATGTTGCGTCGGTCAGAGCAAGATGATGCTCATCCTGTACCGGACCGAGAAGCAGTTTGCCTACAACACGGAGGATATAGACCGCGGTGATCACGATCGAGCAGCAAGCAACGATAGTGAACACACGGTGGAACATATCGGCGTGTTCGAACGATCCGACAAAGATTGTCATTTCAGCGACGAATCCGCTAAGACCGGGAAGACCGAGCGATGCGAAACCGGCAATCACATAGCAGACCGACAGGAAGGGCATGATCTTCATCAGGCCGCCCATCTTTGTGATGTCACGGGTGTGGGTACGTCCGTAGATCATACCGATCAGGGCAAAGAACAGGGCTGTCATAAGACCGTGAGAAAGCATCTGCATGATCGCACCGGTCATCGCAGTCGTGTTGAGCATCAGAATCGCGAAGATCACGAGACCGCAGTGGCTCACAGATGAATAGGCATTGATGTACTTGAGGTCTGTCTGAACACATGCGCTGAACGCACCGTAGACAACCGAAATACCGGTAAGGATCAGGAAGATCCAGGCAAGATCGTTGGCAGCCTGGGGCATCAGGTAGATCGCAACGCGGAAGCAACCGTAGCCACCGAGCTTCATAAGCACACCGGCATGGAGCATCGAGACAGCTGTCGGAGCCGAAGCGTGACCGTCAGGACTCCAAGTGTGAAAGGGGAACATCGCTCCAAGAACACCGAAACCGACAAACGTCATCGGGAAGAGGAAGTACTGCCAGCCGGTCGAGATGGATGCGTTTTCAGAAATCTTAAGGATGTTCCATGTAAGGTCAGCAGGGTTCTCAGCCGAATGATAGTAGATTCCGATCAGTCCGAGCATGAGAAACGCCGAGCCACCCATAAGCATAAGGGTCAGCTTCATGGCCGAATAGTTCTTGTTGCCGCTACCCCAGACTCCGATAAGAAGATACATCGGGATGAGAGCGACCTCATAGAACATGAACATTGTGAAGAGGTCAATTGAGATGAAGAAACCGAACACACCTACCGACAGCAGGATAAGCCAGAGGAAGAACTCCTTGGGCATCGGATCGATTTTCCATGATGCAAAACTTCCGGTCAGAAGAATGATCGACGAAAGGATAATCATGGCAACCGATATACCGTCAACACCGACAGCAAGCTGAATGTGAAGCGGCTTGAACCAGTCCCACTGGCCGAGGAAATGCATCGGTGCGGCAGGATCTGCTGCGTGAAGAGCAAGATATTCGACAAGCAGATAGATCGAGAGTGCTGTCAGCGCGAGCGAACCGGTGACTGCAACCGCTCTGATCTGCTTGATATTTCGGCACAAGGCAAGCCCGGCAAGCATCAGCACCGGAATCACCACGAAATAAATCAGTATATTAGAAAACATAATCAATATTTTTACTTTTTCCACTTTTCAATTTAACACGGCCTTTGTCATCAGATCAGACAGAGAGCTGTGATGATTCCAAGCAGGAGCACTCCGATCAGATAGATCCATACGTACATCTGAACCTTGCCGCTCTGGAGACCACGGATCGCATAAGAAGCCTTGTTGGTCACATATGCGAATCCATCCATAGTGCCATCAATGATATGACGGTCGAACCATGCGATCGGACGGCAGATCAGACCAAAGATGATCTTGTGGGTGATGAACATATAGAGTTCGTCCCAGTAGAAACGGTGGTGACACCAAGTCCAGAGGTTCGGGAGAGCCTTGCGCATCTTCTCGGGAAGAGGATTCTCTTTCATATACATCTTTGTTGCGAGAAGAATTGCAACAACTGCCACTGTCAGGCTGACTCCGGCCACACTCCAGTCGAAATGAGCCATGAAGTCATAGGGTTTGCCATCCCAGCTGACAAGCTTGCCGAAAGGAATGAATCCGGCGACACAAGAGATCGCTGCAAGGATAATCAGCGGAAGAGTCATTGTCCAGGGCTGATCTTTGGGAGCATGATGGCCTTCGTGGATCTTGTGTTCTTTCCACCAGAAGATGAGATAGTAGAGACGGAACATGTAGAACGCTGTAAGACCGGCAACCATCGACATCCAGATATATGCAACCCAGCTGTTGCCGAGACATGCGCTCAGAATCTCATCTTTCGAGAAGAATCCTGAGAAGGGAATGATACCGGCAATAGCAAGACATCCGATAAGGAATGTGATATTGGTGATCGGCATGTATTTGCGCAGACCGTGCATTGCGGTGTAATCATTCGATCCGACAGCGTGGATCAGCGCACCGGCACCGAGGAACAGAAGCGCCTTGAACATCGCGTGGGTGAAGAGATGGAACATCGAAGCCATGTAGCCGAGACCTTCGTGGAAATCAGGACGGGCAACACCGAGCGAAACCATCATGAAGGCAATCTGCGAAATGGTAGAGAATGCGAGCACTCGCTTGATGTCGACCTGAGCGCAGGCGACCATTGCGGCATAGAGTGCCGTAAGCGCGCCAACAACAGTGACGATCGTGAGCGAAACCTCTTCCATGAGATACAGCGGGAAAAGACGAGCGACGAGATAGACACCAGCAACAACCATCGTAGCGGCGTGGATAAGCGCCGAAACCGGAGTCGGACCTTCCATTGCGTCCGGAAGCCAAATGTGAAGAGGCATCATCGCCGATTTACCCATACCACCCATGAAGATAAGAACAAGAGCCCATGTCAGCACAGAGCCACCGAGGAAAACAGGAGCCGCGCTCGTGGCGAAAATGTTCTTGATCTGCTCGGCGGTCGAGAGGCTAACCTGATATGTGTCGGAAGCGATATTCATCGAGGTAAGCTCGGTGAAGTTGAACGTTCCTGTGTAGTACGACAGAATCAGGATACCGATAAGGAAACCGAGGTCAGCGAAACGGGTGACGATAAACGCTTTCTTCGAAGCCGAAACTGCAGAAGGCTTGATATAGTAGAAACCGATCAGCAGATATGACGACGCTCCCACGAGCTCCCAGAAGATATACATCTGGAAAATGTTGGTTGCGACAACGAGACCGAGCATTGAGAAGCTGAAGAGCGACAGAAAAGCGTAGAAACGCTGGAAACCGTGCTCGTAGACTCCATGATGGTCACGCATGTAACCGTTGCTGTAGAGATGAACCATGAACGAGATTGTCGTGATGACAACAAGCATCATGGCCGAAATCGGGTCAAGGAGGAAACCGATGCGGATGATCAGTTTATCATAGAACTGAAGCCAGTCCTGATTGAATACGATGAACTGAAGGCGATCGTGGGCCTCGCTGACAAATTCGGGCGCGCCCGAAAAGAAATAGAGGTATGC
>JAIDJZ010000340.1 GCA_029051965.1 Paramuribaculum sp.
GGTGTAGATCGTCCCGTCGCCGCACACTGACGGAGTGCGATAGACCGACGAACTGCGCATCTCCGAGAGGACTGATTCAAGATGCTCTATAGCTCTCCCGACACGAACAGCCGAATCGGCAGAATTGCTTCCTATGCTTATGACAAACCGGTTTTTCATACAGACTTCAGAGATAGAGCGATGCGCCTGCGTTGATGATCAAGCCCTATGACCCGCACAGAGAGCGTCTGCCCGATTCTCACGACCTCGAGCGGAGAAGCTATCCGACGTTCGCTCATTTCAGAGATGTGAATAAGGCCGTTTTCCTTTATTCCAAGATCGACAAAGGCCCCGAAAGCGGTCAGATTGACTATCTTGCCTCTGACAGTCATTCCCTCGCGGAGATCGTCAAATGTACGCAACGATGTGTCGCGCCAGTCCGAATCTGCCGCCTCGCGTGGATCGCGTCCCGGTTTTGCGAGTTCTCGGATAATATCGTGAAGAGTCTCCTGTCCGACCGAATCATTTTTAAAAGCAGCGAGATCTATTTCTGCCAGAGCAGCCTGATTGCCTATCAGATCCTGCACGCTCTTGCCGACCGAACGGGCCATGCGTCCGACAAGCGCATAGCTCTCGGGGTGAACCGCACTGTTGTCGAGCGGATTCCCGGCGCCATGAATTCTTAGAAAGCCTGACGATTGCTCGAAAGCTTTCGGTCCCAGTCGAGCCACTTTCAGCAGTTCCGACCGAGACTTGAAATCGCCGTTGGCACGACGGTAGTCTACTATATTTCCGGCAATGGCCGGACCGATACCGGCGACATAGCTGAGCAACTCGACGGAAGCAGTATTGAGATTGACACCGACCTCGTTGACACATTGGCTGACTGTAAAATCGAGACTGTCGCGAAGACTTGTCTGATTGACATCGTGCTGATACTGACCGACCCCTATCGATTTGGGATCTATCTTCACAAGCTCAGCCAATGGATCCTGCAGACGCCGGCCGATTGAAACCGCGCTGCGAAATGTCAGGTCAAGATCCGGGAACTCCCGCTGAGCCACCTCCGACGCGGAATAGATGCTTGCTCCCTGCTCGCTGACACGCTCTACCTTCATTTTTTCATGGAAGTCAACCGTCATCAGGAATGCTTCGGTCTCAGCCGACGCCGTTCCGTCGCCAAGGGCGATCAGCCGGCAACGATGCTTTGAAGCCATACGCTTCAGGATCTCAGCGGCCTCCTTCTGTCTGCTATGGGGCGGAACAGGATAGATTACTGCCGTTTCGAGCAGATCACCCTGTTTGCTGAGACAGGCGACCTTACAGCCGGTCCGGAAACCGGGGTCGATCGCAAGAACCGGCTGTGCGGAGACCGGGGGCGCAAGAAGCACCTGCCGCAGACCCGCCGAAAAAAGATCGATCGACTGTCTGTCGCTTCGGTCCTTCACCTCAGAGAGAATCTCTGTCGTGATCGACGGCAAAAGCAATCTCTTGTAGCAGTCGCGGATCGCCTTGACAATTATAGAGCGCGTCTCATCGCTACCGCCGTCCTTAATAATTCTTGATTCTATGACCGACAGCATCTTATCGTCGTCGACATCTACCGACAGTTTAAGCGCCGATTCGTTTTCGCCGCGTTTGAGAGCAAGAAACGAATGAGCCGCAATCCGCTCGAAACTCTGGGAAAATCCGGCATAGTCGGCATATTTCGGATCTGAGACCGCGCCCTTGCAGCATAGCCTGCCTGAACGCCACAACAGACGACGCAAAACAGCGCGAACCGAAACATTCTCGCTGACCCACTCGGCAATTATATCGGACGCTCCTTTGATCACCTGCTCGCAGGTAGGAAACCCATCGCAGACAAATCTGCGGGCCTGCGAATCGATATCATGTGATTTCTGGGCCATAATTATTCTGGCCAGCGGCTCCAGTCCCGCCTCGCGGGCTACAGTCGCGCGCACTTTCCTTTTCGGCTTATACGGCAGATAGATGTCTTCGATCCGACGCGGGTCGAAACATCCGGAAATCTCGTCGCGCAACCGGTCTGTCAGCTTTCCTAACGACTCGATCGACTCTATTACCGAGGCTTTCCGCTTCTCAAGAGCACGCAGCACCTCCATGCGGTCGATGATCTGCTTGACTGAAATTTCATTAAGCGCGCCAGTCTTCTCCTTTCTGTAACGCGCGATGAACGGCACCGTGGCGCCATCATCCGCAAGCGCGACCACATTGCCTACCTGCACGGGGCTGAGTCCAAGCTCCGTTGCAATCAGACCGACCAGACTGTCATTCGGATTCATTGTTTTTTGCGAAGGGTTAACACTGTTATCTCGGGAACCGCGCCAAGCCGCATAGGCATTCCGACAGTCCCGACTCCGATATTGACGTATAACGGATGTTTCTCTTCGGCATCATTATAGAGGCCGCCCCAGGTGTCATAGCGGAAACATGCGGGCGAAACACCGGCAACCTCAATCTGCATTGCATGCGTATGGCCCGAAAGCGTTAGATCGACTTTCATATCTCCTGAACCTGCAACCTCCTGAGCCCAGTGGGCCGGATTGTGCGTCAGAAGGATCTTGACTGTCGGATCTGATAGATTCCCGTAAGAGTCTCTCAGAGAGCCGTAAACTTTAAATGGCGGATCGCCGATGTTCTCGACGCCTATAACTGCGATGGAATCTCCGTCGGCATAGATATAGTCCGACTCATTCAGCAACAGCTTCCATCCGATACTGCGCTCCATATCTTCAAGCTTAGCCACATCTGCAGCCTTCGCTTCGTCGGAGGGCCACGACGAGTAATCGCCATAATCGTGATTACCCATAATCGAGTAGACTCCATGCGTAGCGTCAAGTCTCGACAGCGGAGAGAGGTGAGGAATAAGTTCCTGACTGTGGCGGTTGACTATATCTCCCGTAAAGACAATGACATCTCCATTCAGAGAGTTTATACGGTCAACAAGCTGACTGACGAACGTCGTGTCGGCGCCATAAGTGCCGGCGTGAAGATCCGAGAACTGGACTATTCTCATTCCGTCAAACGAATCCGGAAGATTCTCGACAGGAATCTCAACTTCGCGGATCTGGGTTCTGTAGCGATTGACAAGCGCGCCCCACCACATTGCGAGAAACACCACCACGGCAGCAATCCCACCGGCCACAGAAAGACCGCTGAGACGTCTGCGACGGAACAGCTTCGGCAACGATGCGAGCAGGTCAAAGACGACAAACGTAATTTTTGCGGCGTAGAAACTGAACACGGTAAAGAGAAGCCACATGATTGTACGCAGCATCTCGTCATCGCCCGACCTGTAAGGGAGGCAGACAGCAACCCCGAGCACTCCGAAGAGAACTACCGAACCGCACATCTGGAATTTTGACGGTCCTGCAGACCGGCAACGGCTCCTCAACACGCGGAATACATAACAATCAATGGCGACACAAACGATCGCCATTATCAGTAACGGTATGATTGGAATACGCATAAATAATTATTCTGGTTATGCGCGTCCCTTCCGCATGGGGAAGGAGACTACATCAAGTACATCGGAATCAATTGTTTCCGGCTGCTTCAAGTTTATTTTTAAGCGGATTGGAATACATCACAAGCATCATCTCGCGCATGTAACTGCGGTCTTCCTCCGGAACATTTTCAAGACGGACCATGTCGAGTTTTCTTTCAAGATAAGCCTTGAAGTCCTCAACCTCCTGCGTAGTGTAGTGATCGGCAAAACGATCGGTCGAATGCAACAGATCGTAGGCAATGTAATTGATCGGATATATCTTGTAGCCGAGATGGATATGGCGGTCTATCAGATTGCAGACTCTTCTGACAACTTCGATCTTGTCCTCGGAAGAAAGGTTGCTAAGATCCTCATTGATGCATCTGCCGATTTCAAAGTGGACACGACCTTTATGCTGAAGCAAACCGGTCTCCATGCTCAGCAAATCATCATGCTGCGACTTGCGGAATTCCGGATCGAGCTTCTTCAGAAGGAACTCTCTGGCTTTCAGATGGTCGTTCGGGTCATATTCATACGTGATCGAAACCGGAACGATGTCGATCGACTGGAGATTCTCGACAATCGTACCGCCGCCTGCAAGGGCAAGCATCTTGACAAGAGACTCCTGAGTGCGGTCATTGGAGTCTTTCGCACGGCCTTCACGCTGGGCGATCCATACGCTCTGGTGACGTTCATTTATATCGTAATGAATATAGGCAGACAGCTGTTTTGCTGCTTCAAGCGCCTTTGTCATTTTGACATCACGCTTGACAATGAAACTTTTGTTGAGCTTCACGAGGTCTGTTATCCAGTCGAAAATCAGAAGGTTATTGCCGATCGCAACTTCAGAGGTCGGCAAGTTGTTGATCAAGAAGCCATAGTTGAGAAACGAAGCATCGAGCACGATGTCCCTATGATTGGACATGAAAGTGTAGCTCTTGCCACACTCAAGATTCTCAAGACCTCCGATCGTAACGCCGTCGGTTGTCTTCGAAACGAGCAGCTGAAGGAACGGGAGCATCATCTCACGCTGGAATGTATCATTGTAGGTAATCTTTTTCAGCTTCTCGACAAATTCGGGAAAGTTGACATCCGGCATGACAAATCTGACAGCATGCTCAAATCCAGGCTCTTCGACAAGTTCCGCCATGCGGGCCTTGAACTCGCTGTCGCTATAGGGTTGTATATCTTTAAAATCAATTTCTTCAACCATAAGAAACACAAATTGAGATTTCACTTCCATCAATGTCAGACGGAGAGATCAGGCTGACACAAAATTATTTTCAAAATTAGACAAAAAAATCCACCCGACAATATAGCCGCTTTGAATCTTAGCTTTTTTTAATAATAGCGCACCCCGAGGCTCTGCCTGCTGAGGAAGACGCGGGACATATCTGCAGCTGATCAGCCGCGCAGATTTTTGGCTTCGCAGTATGTGCGCCACTTTTCAATCATCGCGGTCATATCCGCCGGAACCGGAGCTTCAAAAAACAACTCCTCACCGGTTTCAGGATGCACAAACCCGAGAGTCCTTGCATGCAGAGCCTGTCGGGGACAGACCTCAAAACAGTTGCGTACAAACTGCATATATGATGCCGAGCGTTCGCCTCGAAGCACTTCGTCTCCTCCATATCTGGCATCATTCAGAAGCGGATGTCCGATGTGGCGCATATGAACACGGATCTGATGCGTACGCCCTGTCTCAAGACAGCAACGCACAACCGACGCATAGCCCAGATTCTCGACAAGACTATAGTGAGTGACCGCATGCTTTCCCATCGACGGATCTTCCATAACCGCCATTTGCATGCGGTCCTTCGGATTTCGTCCGATATTGCCCTCGATCCGCCCGTCGGCAGGCTGAGGCACGCCCCAGACAACCGCGACATACTCGCGGCGCGTCGTCTTGTTGAAAAACTGCTTCCCGAGATGAGTTTTGGCATCCGGCGTCTTCGCAACGACAAGCAATCCCGAAGTATCCTTGTCGATTCTGTGGACAAGCCCCATGCGGGGATCATTCACATCATAATCGGGATTATCCCTGAAATGCCATGCAAGAGCATTGACAAGCGTGCCGCTATAATTCCCATGACCCGGGTGGACCACCAGCCCGGCCGGCTTGTTTACAACAAGCAGTTCGGAATCTTCATAGACTATATCAAGGGGAATGTCCTCGGGAATTATCTCAAGTTCGTAGCGCGGGCGATCCATGACCACGCTGACGACATCAAGCGGCTTCACACGATAGTTGGACTTGACCGGCTTGCCATTGACAAGCACACATCCGGCATCAGCTGCCTGCTGCACCCGGTTGCGGGATGACTTTTCAAGCCTCGCCACAAGAAATTTATCGACGCGCAAAAGCTGCTGGCCCTTATCCGCGACAAAACGGAAATGCTCATACATTTCGCCGTCTCCCTGAATCGATTCATCCTCTGAATCATTCAGCTCGTCAAGAAATTCTTCTTCCATCTACTATTGAATAACAGCTAACTGCCGGCCTTTTAGAATATATTCAGCTTCTCAACCGTGAAAGTAGTATCGATCTGCATTGAGTCGACCTCAATCTCATTATTGAGAATTTCGTCGGGAAGTCCGGCTCCGATTTCAATCACGATTTCCGCATTGACAGGGACTCGAGCGCCTGCCATCAGACGCTTGCCGTCGCGCTTGACCGAAAGGACAAGATCCTTGAAGTCGGAGGGCACTGTGTCAACCCTGACATTCTTGATTCCGAGTCCGTCAAGAACTGACCTGGCCTGTCGGTAGGATATATCCGTCAGCGCAGGCAGCAGCACCTGACGCGGAGTGAAAGCATTGATCGAAAGATAGATCATGCAGCCTTCCTTTACCGTACTCGCGGCCTTCGGTGTCTGATCGACGACCTGCCCCGGCTTCAACGCCGAGTCATGGATCGAGTCAGATATGCTGACCTCGAAGCCCGCTGCCGTCAGAACCTCTTCAGCCTCATAGACCGTCATTCCCTTGACCGTCGGCACTACAGCCTCCTTGCCATGCCGCGTCCAGACATCAAGCCACTGTGACACAAGCCACACCAGCAAGACTCCCACAATAGCCATGAGGAGCAGATTGAGAACAACCGTCAGAAACTTTCTGACACCTTTTTTATCGTCGTGCAATTCCTTTTTCACTGGATCAAATATAATTCGGTTCGACTTGACCGGCAACTGATCCCCTGCTATGGCCGGAAGCCCGACCGCAACAGAGTGTCCTGCCAACAATTTTGCAAAAATAACCAAATCCGCCGACATAACCAAGATTTTCCACACCATCTTCACACCATCTTCACATCCATCATCTATCATCCGCGATAACCCGCGCTCTATATGCTCCCCCCCCCGCCTGGCCCTACAAACCCCCATCGCCCGAGAAGCGGCGCCCGCCGCCGGTATTGTTCCGTGACTTTGCGCACCTGTTAACCCGGGTTATCGGGGGATGG
>JAIDJZ010000341.1 GCA_029051965.1 Paramuribaculum sp.
AAACGAAAGTATGCGAATTGCCGGCGTGCTGTTTGCTGGGTTTGTGGCTCTTGTTGCTTCGGGGGCCGGAGGCAAG
Organism: Paramuribaculum sp.; assembly: GCA_029051965.1. Classification (GTDB taxonomy): domain Bacteria; phylum Bacteroidota; class Bacteroidia; order Bacteroidales; family Muribaculaceae; genus Paramuribaculum. Next base: position 77 of record JAIDJZ010000341.1, read on the forward strand.
GATGACGGTCTGCCGCGGTATGAGATGGCTTACGGCGATACGGTCAGGAGTTATTCGATGTATGTTCCGGAGGGTCTGCGGCCGGGAGCTCCGCTTGTGGTCTATGCGCACGGTTACGGGTCGAAGACGCGTTCGCGCAAGGATCTGAATGCGGCGGCGCGCCGCCACGGTTTTGCGGTGTGCAATCCCGACGGAAGCCCGGATTCGAGGGGCAAGGACGGGTGGAAGGTGGGTTATCCGTCGCAGTCGACGATGAGGGTCGATGAGGCGGATTTCTTCCGTGCGCTGCTCGATGATGTCGCGGAGCGTTTCGGGGTCAGCCGCGAGAATGTTTTTCTGGCTGGAATGTCGAACGGCGGAGATCTGTGCTATCAGCTGGCGTATACGAAGCCGGATCTGTTCCGTGCTTACGGGTCGGTCGCGGGTCTGACGTTTGAGGAGACGTATTTCGCGGGTGAACTGACGGAGCCGGTTGCGTTTATGGAGATCCACGGGACGGCTGACAAGGTGTCGTCGTGGTACGGGGATCACCAAAACAGCGGCGGCTGGGGGGCTTATATCCCGGTGGAGCTTGCGGTGCAGGCGATAGCTGCCAATAATCGGTGTACGACGGTTGTGGCGGATACGGTCGCGTCGAAGCGCGGCGATGAGCATCCGGTCGTGCGCTACAGGTATGGCAACGCGCCGTCGGGGCGGGATGTCACTCTGTATCGTGTCGAGGGGGCCGGCCATTCCTGGCATGCGGCAGATCTCGACACGGGTGAATTGCTCTGGGAGTTCTTTTCGCGCTATCTGTTGCCTGAGGCGAAGTAGATGTCGAGAATGTCGCGGGCGGCTGTGAATGAGCTTTGTCGGTTGTCGAGGACGCGCTGCTCTTTTTCGGCGAGAGCTGCCGCGATCGCGGGGTTGTCGTAGAAGTGGCGACGGAGCTGTTCGTCGATGGTCTCGTACATCCAGTAGCGCGCCTGCTGCAGACGCCGTTTTTCGAAGTAGCCGTTTTCGGAGACAAACGCGAAGTAGCGGTCGATCATGTCCCAGACTTCGGGGATTCCGAGTTCGTAGTAGCCGGAGTAGGTCAGCACTTCGGGCTGCCAGCCGGATGCGGTCGGTGGGAAGAGGTGTAGGGCGCTTCGGAACTGTGCCTGGGCGAGCTGCGCGCGGTTGATGTTGTCGCCGTCGGCTTTGTTGATGACGATTCCGTCGGCCATCTCCATGATTCCGCGTTTGATTCCCTGGAGTTCGTCGCCGGTTCCGGCAAGCTGGAGCAGGAGGAAGAAGTCGACCATCGAGTGGACGGCCGTCTCGCTTTGCCCTACGCCGACGGTTTCGACGAAAATGTTGTTGAATCCGGCTGCTTCGCAGAGCACGATGGTCTCGCGAGTCTTACGCGCGACGCCTCCGAGCGATCCGGCAGAGGGGCTGGGGCGGATGAAGGCGTTGGGGTGGACCGAGAGTCGCTCCATGCGTGTTTTGTCGCCGAGAATGCTGCCTTTGGTCCGTTCGCTCGAGGGGTCGATCGCGAGGACGGCGAGTTTGCCTCCGCTTTTCAGAACGTGAAGTCCGAAGACGTCGATGCTTGTCGATTTGCCGGCACCGGGTACGCCGGTGATGCCTATCCGCCGTGAGTTGCCGGAGTGGGGGAGGCATTTTTCGATTACTTCCTGAGCGAGGGCCTGATGGTCGGGCGCGGTGCTTTCGACGAGGGTCACTGCGCGTGAGAGGCGGGTTATGTCGCCTGCGAGAATTCCTTCGACGAGTTCGCCGGCAGAGGGTAGGCTGCGTTTTTTGCGGCGCTTCAGATAGGGGTTGACGACGGGTGGCTGGCTGACGCCTGAGTTGACGGTCAGTCCTTTATAGTCGGTGTGGTTTTCTGGGTGTTCCATGTTCAGCTGGTGGAGATTGGGTTGGATCAGTAGACTTCACCGATGACGCGGATGGTCTGTGAGGGTGCAGTCGGGGCGTTGGCGATGAGTGTTATCCGTCCGTTGAGCGGTGTGCCGGCAGTCAGCTGGCTGCAGTCGACGGTGACTGTGACGGTTGTCGATTTTCCCGGTTTTATCTTGTCGCTTTTGAGTTTCAGCGAGATTGCGGGGTCGGCGGTGAAGATGCGCCGGATGATGAGTGGCTTTTTGCCGTCGTTGGTTATGGTGAATGTGCAGGAGAGGGTTTTGTTTTCGGGGGTGAGTCGTCCGAAGTCGACGGTGTCGGTCGAGGCTGAGGCTACGGGAGCGAGTTCTTTTTCTTCGGGTGTCAGTTTCGAGAAGTCTTCGTTGACGATGATCGTTGTGGCTATTGTCGCAGATCCTTTGGGGTCGTTTTCGGAGTCGGGGGTGAGGATGAATGAGTCGGTGAGGACTCCGAAGTCGGGACAACGGTCGGTGTAGGCTGTCAGTGAAAGAGATCCCTGCTCTCCGGGTTTGATGACTTCGGGACGGAAGAGGACGTTGACGTAGGGTGGGAGGTTGCTGACGGATGGGCGTATGTCGTGGTCAGTCGGGTTGTAGATGTTGACAGCGGCAGCGAGAACGCGTCCTTTGACGGCCTGTCCGAATGGCGTCACTGAGTTGCTGATGCGAGCTTTGCCGGCTTCGACGGGATAGCGAGTGGCGAGGGTGGCGGGCGAGCCTATGACGGTGCCTTTTATGAGGAGTTTGACGCGTGAGATGTTGGTCTCGATGCTTATTTCTTTGCTGAATTTGCCGGGGCGTCCGGTTGCGTCGTAGGCTACGCCGATGACGAGTGTGTCGCCGGGCATGACCGGAGTGCGGGGATAGGTGGGTCGTGTGCATCCGCAGTTGGCGCGGGCGTTGAGCACTACGACGGGCTCGGTTCCGACGTTGACTGCCTTGAACTGGCAGTCGACGATGCCGAGGTCTTCATGGAAGGCGCCGAAGTTGTTGACTGTCCGGAGCCATTCCAGTTTTGGCTGCGCTGCCGCAGCAGCTGCGCATAGAGTTGTAATTGCCAGAAGTGCGTGTCGGAGTTTCATTTCTGTCGGTCTGTCGGTTTACGGGAGTATTACTCCGGAGAATTTAAGCGCCATTTTCTTGGAGGCGGGGGCGTTTGTCTTGACTTTTACTTCGCGGTTGAGCTCGCCTTTTCTTCCTGCGGGGTTGAAGTTGATTGTGATTGTTCCGGATTTTCCAGGCTGGATCGGCTGTTTGGGGTATTCGGGTTTGGTGCATCCGCATCCGCCGTTGGAGACGGATATGATGACGAGTGGTGTGTCGCCTGTGTTTGTGAAGTTGTAGGTTGCCTTGACCTGTCCTTTCGAAGCGTGTATTGTGCCGAGGTCGAAGGATGTGCGGTCGAATCTGATCGCGGAGTCTGCCGATGCCAGAAGGGAGGCGAACAGGAGGCAGAAGATGGCGGGAATGTATCGTTTCATTTCAGCAATGGTTTTTGTTGAGGATAACAGCGTTATGACGCGGAAGGTTTCCGGTGGACGCCTGCATTGCAAATGTAGTGATTATTTCGGATGCCGCAAAATTTGTCGGGCGGGGGGAGAAAAAACGATGGTGTGTCATAACGGCTCATCCGGGTCGTCGCCTGAGGGATTCGGGTTCGGTCGTTGACATCAGTCAACTCCCATCACCCTCACCCTCATGCTTCTACCGTCTGAACCATTCTGCCAGTGCCATCGCCATCCGGCAGAAAATAACAGACGCTGTGTCAAAATTTTGAATTTTGACACAGCGTCGTTGGGGTTATGGAGTCCGTTGCCGGACGTCATTGTCGGATTACTTGCTCTGAGAGAGCTGTTCCTTGAGGGCTGCAAGAGCTTCGAGGTCGCCGAGAGTGGCGCGTTCGATGGGCTGGTTGAGCACGGGAGCTTCCTCACGTTTTGCGGCGCGTTTAGCCTTGCGGGCTTCGTTGCGCTCAGCTTTGTTGACATCTTCGTGGATGCGGCTGTGAGAAAGGATGATGCGCTTGCTGTCCTTGTTGAATTCGATAACCTTGAAGTTGAGTTTTTCGTCAACTTTAGCCTGGCTGCCGTCTTCTTTCTGGAGGTGCTTGGGAGTAGCGAATCCTTCAACGCCGTAGGGAAGAGCGACAACAGCACCCTTTTCTACCATCTCAACGATTGTTCCTTCGTGGATCGATCCGGGGGTGAAGATAGTTTCGAATACTTCCCAGGGGTTTTCTTCGAGCTGTTTGTGGCCGAGGCTCAGGCGACGGTTTTCTTTGTCGATTTCAAGAACCTGAACCTGGATGTCAGCACCGATCTGAGTGAATTCGCTCGGGTGTTTGATTTTCTTGGTCCAGCTGAGGTCGGAGATGTGGATGAGACCGTCAACGCCTTCTTCGATTTCAACGAATACGCCGAAGTTTGTGAAGTTGCGAACTTTAGCAGTGTGCTGGCTTCCAACGGGGTATTTAACTTCGATGTCTTCCCAGGGATCAGCCTTGAGCTGCTTGATGCCGAGGCTCATCTTGCGGTCTTCGCGGTCGAGAGTGAGGACAACGGCTTCGATTTCGTCGCCAACCTTCATGAAGTCCTGAGCAGAGCGGAGGTGCTGGCTCCAAGACATTTCGCTTACGTGGATGAGACCTTCAACGCCGGTTGCGATTTCAACGAATGCACCGTAGTCGGCCATCACCACTACGCGGCCTTTGACTTTGTCGCCGACCTTGAGTTCGGGATCGAGAGCATCCCAGGGATGAGGCATGAGCTGCTTGAGACCGAGAGCGATGCGTTTCTTTTCATCGTCGAAGTCGAGGATAACGACGTTGAGCTTCTGGTCAAGCTGAACAACTTCTTCGGGATGAGAAACACGACCCCAAGAGAGGTCAGTGATGTGGATAAGACCGTCGACACCACCGAGGTCGATGAATACACCGTAGCTTGTGATGTTCTTGACAGTACCTTCGAGCACCTGGCCTTTTTCGAGCTTGGCGATGATTTCGCGTTTCTGCTGTTCGAGTTCGGCTTCGATGAGTGCTTTGTGGCTGACAACGACGTTTTTGTATTCCTGGTTGATTTTGACAACCTTGAATTCCATAGTCTTGCCCACGTACATATCGTAGTCGCGGATGGGGCGAACATCGATCTGCGAACCGGGAAGGAATGCTTCGATGCCGAACACGTCGACGATCATACCACCCTTAGTGCGGCACTTGATGTAGCCCTTGATGATTTCGTCTTTTTCGAGAGCCTCGTTGATGCGTTCCCAAGAACGAGCGGCACGGGCTTTGCGGTGAGAGAGGATAAGCTGACCTTTCTTGTCCTCCTGGTTTTCGATGAACACTTCAACTACGTCGCCGACTTTGATTTCGGGGTTGTAGCGGAATTCGTTCATGGGGATGATACCGTCGCTCTTGTAGCCGATGTTAACCACAGCTTCGCGCTTGTTGAGGGCGATGATGGTACCTTCTGTCTCTTATCAACTAATGACCAT
>JAIDJZ010000342.1 GCA_029051965.1 Paramuribaculum sp.
TTTCGGCGCGTCTGATCGATCAGCTCTCGCCGGGGGCTCTGGTGCGCACTCTGCGCAACTATGGCATCAGCTCGCCTCTCGATCCGAACTATACGCTGGCGCTCGGTTCGTCGGACATTTCGGTCAAGGAGATGGTTGGAGCCTACTCGGCCTTTGCCAACAAAGGAATGCGAGTCGATCCGATTCTTGTGACGGCAATTGCAGATAACAAGGGCAATATCATTTCAGAATTCACGCCGAAACATACGGAGGTCCTCTCGGAAAAAGCCTACTACCGCATGCTGGCAATGCTCCAGAGCGTTGTCAACAATGGAACCGGACGCCGTTTGCGCGGAGGTCCGTGGAACATTTCGGCCGAGATGGGCGGCAAGACCGGAACGACCAACTACAATGCCGACGGATGGTTCATGGGCTTCACTCCGGAGATCGTGGCCGGCGCATGGGTAGGCGGTGAGGAGCGTTTCATCCACTTCCTTAACGGCGGAATCGGTCAGGGTGCGTCGATGGCGCTTCCGATCTGGGGGCTTTTCATGAAGAAAGTCTATGCCGACAAGTCGCTTCCCTATTCGCAGTCGGTCAAGTTCCAGGTTCCGAAGGATCTTGACATCTGCGACAATGACTTTATTCCGAGTCTCGGTGTCGGCGGCGATGTCCAGCCTGTTATGGAGTCCGAACCTGCCGAATCGCATGCGGAGACAGCCGAATCCGAGCCGGATGCCGAATTTTTCGACTGACCGGACGCAGGAGGTCCGTGCCGCGCGCCTGCAGTCATGCATAATTTAAACAAATCAAAGAAATAATATTCAAATCCGATATATATAGTCATGAAGTTCAACGTCTCAAGCAAAACACTCTACACTTTTGCATCTTCTGTCAGCAAAATAATCAGTTCCAGAAATGCCCTTCAGATTCTTAACAATTTCCTTTTTGAGCTGGAGGATGACACTCTTACTGTTACGGCTTCCGATATGGATAACTCCCTTGTCGGTCGCTTGAGCGTTACTGAAGCCGAGGGCAGCGGCAGTTTCTGTCTTGATGCCCGCCGCATCGTCGAACTTCTCAAGGAGATGCCTGACCAGGGAATCACGTTCGAGATCAATGATCAGAATCTCGAGGTGCTGATTACATACACGAACGGTCATTACAACACTGTTGCTCTCCCGGGTCTTGAATATCCCGAACACAGAAAAGCACCCGAATCGGAGACGATTTCTTTCGACGCTACACCCGAGCAGATCATCAAGGGGATTGAAAACACTCTTTTCGCTGTCAGCTCCGAGGAGATCCGCCCGCAGATGATGGGTATTCTCTGGGACGTCAAGCCTGATTCGGTCGTGTTTGTCGCTACCGACACCCGCAAGCTCGTCAAGTATGTCGACGGCACGCTCCGGTCGGGCAGCGAATGCTCGTTCATCCTGCCGGTCAAGGGTGCTCAGGTGATTAAAAATGTGTTTGCCAAGGAGGAGTCCGTGAAGGTGACTGTAACTCCTGTTTCGGCGATCTTCGAGTCGGCGACCTACACGTTCGACTGCCGTCTGATCAAAGGCAATTTCCCGGATTATAACCGCGTCATCCCGACGTCGAATCCCTATACTTTCACCGCAGACCGCATTTCATTTCTGAATGCTGTCCGTCGTGTGGCTGTGTTCGGCGACGGCGGAGGCGGTCTTGTCAAATTCAGTTTCGATGCGAACGAAGTGGTCCTGCGGGCTTCCGACAACAGTCTCGGAACGTCGGGAGAGGAGCATGTGCCCTGCAGCTATGAGGGTGAGCCTCTCCGGATGGGATTCGGAAGCCAGTATCTTGTCGAGATCCTTTCGACATTCTCTTCGCCCGACATCGTGATCCGGCTGGCCGATCCTTCACGTCCGGCGCTTTTCCTTCCGGGCGAGACGGCGCCTGACACAGAACTGCTTATGATTCTTATGCCGATGAATGTCGGTGAATAAATAAATCGTTTTCAGATATGAAACTGAACCTTCAGCGGCCAATCATATTTTTCGATCTCGAAACTACGGGAACGAACATAACCCACGACCGCATTGTCGAGATTTCGATTATCAAGGTTCTTCCCTCGGGGGAGGAAATTGAGAAGACGCGGCGTATCAATCCTGAAATGCCAATTCCGGCGGAGGCAACCGCTGTCCACCACATAACGGATGAGGATGTCGCATCCGAACCGACTTTCAAGCAGGTTGCCAAAAGTCTCAAGGAGATGTTTACGGACTGCGACATTGCCGGATTCAATTCCAACCGGTTTGACATTCCTCTGCTTCTGGAGGAGTTTCACCGTGCGGGAATCGTGCTTGACATGTCGAAGACGCGTCTGGTCGACGTGCAGACGATCTATCATAAGCTCGAGCCGCGCAATCTGACTGCCGCCTACCGCTTTTATTGCGGCAAGAATCTCGACGACGCCCATTCGGCAAGTGCCGACACACGTGCGACACTCGAAGTGCTCAAGGCTCAGCTCGAACGCTATTCCGAACTGACGAACGACATCAAGTCGCTTTCGGAGTTCTCCTCCCACGGCCGTAACGTCGATTTCGCCGGCCGTCTGGTGTTTAACGACGACAACAAGGAGGTGATCAACTTCGGCAAATATAAGGGCAAGATCGCTGAGGATGTGCTCCGCAACGATCCGGGCTATTACAGCTGGATCCAGCAGGGCGATTTTCAGCAGAACACAAAAGACGCTTTCGCGCGCATCCGCCTGCGCATCGATGCGAAACGCCGTTTAAAATAAAGAAACAGATCCGCGATAAAGAAATGTTGAACGGAAAGCATATCATACTCGGCATTACGGGCGGCATCGCAGCCTATAAGTCGGCGCTGCTTGTCAGACTTCTGATCAAGCGCGGTGCGGAAGTGCAGGTTGTCATGACCCCTTCGGCAAAGGAATTCATCACTCCTGTCACGCTTTCGGCGCTTACGGGCAAGCCGGTTGTCAGCGAGTTTTTTACGGCTAACACAGGTGAATGGCATTCGCATGTCGATCTCGGTCTGTGGGCCGACGCTATGGTTATTGCTCCCGCAACCGCCTGCACTATCGGCAAGATGGCCAACGGCGTTGCGGACAATATGCTTGTGACGACCTATCTGTCGGCTAAGGCTCCGGTTTTTGTGGCTCCTGCAATGGATCTCGACATGATGGCTCATCCTTCGACAACGCGCAACCTCGAGCTTCTCCGTTCCTACGGTAATCATATAATCGAACCTGCTGCTGGAGAGCTTGCAAGCCATCTTGTCGGGCGCGGCCGCATGGAGGAGCCGGAAAATATCGTCAGAGTGCTGGAGGATTTTTTTACGGTCTCTTCGCGTCTGGCAGGAAAAAAGGTTCTGATAACTGCCGGTCCGACCTACGAACGGATTGATCCGGTCCGATTCATCGGCAATTTTTCGACAGGTAAGATGGGTTATGCACTGGCCGATGCTGCAGCAAGAGCGGGTGCGGAGGTTACGGTTGTCAGCGGCCCGGTGGCGGTCCGTCCGGAAGTGAGCTCGATCAAGGTTGTCGCTGTTGAATCGGCCCGTCAGATGGCCGATAGCTGTGCGGAGATTTTTCCGCAGGCGGATATTGCGATAATGTGTGCGGCGGTGGCCGACTATGCCCCCGCTATTGCGCACGACAGGAAGCTGAAGCGTGAGAACTGCGAGACGATGACGCTCGAACTTCAACGCAATCCGGACATTGCCGCGATGCTCGGAAAGATCAAGCGTGACGGCCAGACGCTTGTCGGGTTTGCCCTCGAAACCGACAATGAGGAGTTCAATGCCCGCAGGAAAATGGAGGCAAAGAATCTTGACATGATTGTTCTGAATTCTCTCGCTGTCCCCGGGGCTGGCTTTGCGACCGACACCAATGCTGTCAGCGTCTTTTTTGCCGACGGGCGTCCCACTGCCGATATTCCACTGATGTCGAAGGCCGACGTTGCGCGGAACATAATCTCATTGCTATGACTCTCCGCTTCTTTCTCCTTGCTCTATGTTCTGTCTTTCTGTCTCCGCCGGCCTTTCATGTGTCGGCGCAGGAACTCAACTGCACTGTCGAGGTCAATTCCCAGCAGGTACAGGGGCAGGAAACTACTTTCGAGGCGCTGAAGGAGGGGATCAACGAGTATATGAATTCGACGAAGTTTTCGTCAGCCCAGTTTTCGCCGAATGAAAAAATTGAATGCCGCCTTTTTCTGACGGTTACTGAATATACGGACGATGTCGTCAAGGGGAATATCCAGGTGCAGTCTTCGCGTCCGGTCTACAACAGCTCCTATACGACGACACTTCTCAATTATAAGGACAACAAGGTTGAATTCGAATATCGTCCGCATCAGCAGATGATCTTTTCTGAGACGACGATGGAGGACAATCTGACGGCTCTGCTCAACTATTATGCCTATCTGATTCTCGCGCTTGATTTCGATTCGTTTTCGTCGCGTGGCGGCCAGCCGTATTACGATCGTCTGCAGTCGATTGTCCAGATGGCGCAGTCGTCGGGCGAGATCGGGTGGAAAACCTATGACGACAACCGCAACCGCGCGGCAGTTCTTGCGGCTCTGACCGATGCTTCGACCCAGACATTCCGGGATCTGATCTACGATTACCACCGCCGCGGGCTTGACGAAATGTCGGTCGCACCCGACAAAGGACGCGCCACGATCACGAAATCGCTTTCGATTCTCGATGAGATCCGACAGAAAGCACCGATGTCGGTGGCGCTGACGATGTGGCATGACTCGAAACTCGACGAGCTGATAAACGTTTATTCAAAGGGATCGCAGTCGGAGCGCGATGAGGTCTACAAGCTGTTGCTTGACCTTTATCCGACCGATGCTTCCCGCCTCAACGACATCAAGAATCCCCCTGAAACACGCTGACAGATGCTCTCAACCTCCACATTTCCAATTATGCGCTTATCGACAGCATTGATCTGACTCTGCATCCCGGTCTCAACATAATAA
>JAIDJZ010000343.1 GCA_029051965.1 Paramuribaculum sp.
GCGGAACAGAGCGACACCTGCGACGGCATAGAAATACGCGAAAATCAGGAAGAGCCGGCAGTTGTAGACCATCGACTTGATACTTTTCGCAAGCACTGTGACGATCAGTTTGATTTCGGTGCTTGCGCGTAGGAGTCGCAGGATTCGGAATGTGCGCAGGATTCGTATCATTGTTATTGCCGATGCGTTTGTCGCGATCGACGGTGGAATCCATCCGATAATGACGAGCGAGAGGTCAAAAAGATTCCAGCCGTCCTTGAAGAAGTCTTTAAGAGAGTCTGCGGCAATGAACCGAACGGCTATCTCAAAGGTGAATATCCACAGGATAAGATGCTGGATCGTGTCGATGGTCGCATTGTGGACTGATGTCTGGACACCGATCAGTATCGAGTTCAGAAGGATTATTACTGTGATGGCAATGTCAAATATTTTTGACTGGCAGATTTGTGATGATAGTTTTTTCAGGCTAAATTTCTCCATGAGATAAGATAGTATGATAATGATAGAGGGCTAATGCAAGAGAATGAGTGACGGATGTTTCTGAACGTCGGGGATAAGCGAGGGCAGTCGTTGCCGGATGTATTTTCAAGATAATGTGGTCTGCCTGCCCGCGGCTGCTTAGGTGATTTCCGGCAGTTCTGAGATGTCTCACAAAATTAGAAATTTTTTCTGAGATTCGGAATCAAACTTTTCGTTTTTTTTCTGTGTCTGAATGAGTGTGGATTCGGTGTTGACTGGCGGACAGGATGTAAAAAAAAGGATGAATCCGTGAATGGAATCCTCGAAAGGTGTGCTAAAACAATTTTAAGGGAAAAAGAGGGAGAGAGAAGAATGAGCTGAATGTCTGAATGTTTGTACTGACAGCTTTTTTTACTCAGATTCCTGAGCCTTCAGGATTTCTACGGCCATGTCGTAGATTGTAGTGTCATCAAGAACTACGATGCCGCCATCGGGGCCCGGTTCGATGTGAACTCCTACATTTTTTCCGAATTCATAATTGCTGCCACCAAAGTAATTTCGTACGGTCTGGACCGTTATGTTGAGTTTATCGGCAATCTGGTGAGTTGCGCCATCGGGCAAACTGTCTTTAATACGACGAAGCTCGTTGAAAGAGATTGTTTTAGCCATAATATAAGTATTTAAGAAGTTAACAATATACTCAAAGAGTACTGGTTTCGGTTATAAAAATAGGGTGAAATTCTGATTTGACAAAATTTTCAGTGCTTTTTTTTGTGAAAATCTCAATTTTTTATCCGGGGTTTCAGGAGATGGGATCCGGTCATATGATTTCGACATCTGCACTGTTGATCCATGCGCGATGATCGTTGTCGAAGGCAACGTCATACCATACGGTTTTGACAGAGTCTGTCGGCGAGGAGATTGAGTCGATTATTGTCAGCCGGGCGCCTTCATGGAGGAGCATTGCTTCTTCGTTTCGGTTCTGGGGAGCGCGTGGAGATGTGCTCAGGATTGTCGATTTTGATTTGACGACGGCAATGTTCCGCGCTTCCATTATCGATCGTGCATTGAAGGCGAAAACAAGAGCGATGAGAAAGAGCAGGGCTGTGCAGCCGCCTCCGAAAAATCCGGTTTTTTTGAGTTTGATTCCGCTTCCGAAGAGATATAGGGCAGCGGCGCAGACTGTCAGGGCGAAAAGTGAGAGCGAGAGCCATGCCCAGCCGTTAGCAGAAAAGAGCCCGGTAATGTTTTCGAACGACTGCGACAGGAAAGATCCCGACGGGCCTTTCCGGTCGATCAGACGGGAGTTGACAAACGAGAGGTTGGCGCGGATGTCGCTGTTGGAGGGGTCGAGACGAAGCGCACGCTCGTAGGCAACGATCGCGGAGGCCAGCTGGCCGAGGCGATAGTGGCTGTTGCCGAGGTTATAGTAGAGCGGTGCAGAGGAGCCTTCTGTTTCGATTACTTTCTGATAGAGAGCGGCTGCGGTATCGAATTCTCCGGCATTATAGGCAGAGTCGGCTTTTTCAGCTTGCGATTGTCCGAATGAGGAAATGGCTGTAAAAAGGAAAATAAGAGTAATTACGGCGCTTCTTCTGAATGAAATTAACTGATCCATAAGCTATTTATTTTCTTCTTTTTATTGTTTCGAGTCTGTTGATTGTTTCCGAAGCTTCGTCGTAGATTTTCTTCAGTTCGGAGTTGGTTGAGGCGGGGGCGTAGCGGGCCATCTCACACTGGTCGAGAATCGAGATGACTGTGGCGCACAGCTGTTCGTCGGCTCCATATGCTGTGAGCTCGGCTGAGATGTTCTCGCGCGAGAGCTGTGAGAGGGGGATGCCGAGTTTGTCGCTGAGATAACCCCATGTGGCTTTGAGCAGTTCTTCGTAGAACCGGTCGCTGTTGTCGGACTGCATGAAGGATTCAGCAGTTTTGAGTCGCTGACGGGCAACTTTGTTGGCTTTGGCGAGTTTCATTCCTCGTACGTCGGCGGCGCGGGCGAGGTTGCGGCCGTAGATGCGCACGGCTGCGAACAGAGCTCCGATCAGAACGAGATAGATCAGCCAGTACCACCATTGTGTTATGACCGTAGTATGGGTCTGCGAGGGCGATTTGCTTCCGGTCATGATGTGGAGGATGTCTTTGTTTTTGACTTCGACATCCTGTTTGTCGACTGTTTCTGTGCCCTGACTGACAGCAATCGGATATGTGGGGGTTGTCAGGGTGACGTAATCGTTTTTCGAAGGGTCAAAGTAGACGAATTTGTCGGAGCCGATTGTGAATTTGCCGACAGACTGGGGGACGAATGTGTATTCGGTTGTCATTGTGCCGGTCACGTTGTTGCCGATGACTCGGGTGTCATAGTCTGTCTTTGGGTCATAGAGTTCGAATTCCGAGGGGAAATCGATGACAGGTTCTTTGACGTATTTGATGTTGCCGGTTCCGGTGATGGTGTAGATGAGTGTGGCGGGTTCGTTGGTGCGGAATGTGTTTCCGACCAGACGCGATGATATGTCGAATTTGCCGACAGCACCTGTGAA